>NZ_JACJEI010000060.1:0-10147 GCF_014163985.1 Pseudoalteromonas sp. SR41-4
CCTAGAACCTAGAACCTAGAACCTAGAACCTAGAACCTAGAACCTAGAGGGAATTTTATGAAACTTGAAGATATCCGTCGTGAGTATTTGCAAGATGCTCTGAGCGAAGAGAATTTACTTGATGATCCATTCAAGCAATTTGAAACCTGGCTTGAGCACGCGGTAGCAAGTAAACTGCCAGATCCAACGGCGATGGTGGTGGCAACGGTTGATGAAATCGGTCAGCCTTCGCAACGTATTGTGTTGTTAAAGCATCTTGATGATAACGGGTTTGTGTTTTTTACCAATACCGGCTCGCGTAAAGCACAAGAGCTTAAAGGCAATAATAAAATCTCTTTGCATTTTCCGTGGCACCATATGGAGCGCCAAGTGATTGTTTATGGTGAAGCACAACCACTGCCAACTTCAGCGGTTGCCAAGTACTTTTTGTCACGTCCCAAAGAAAGCCAGTTAGCTGCATGGGCTTCAAAGCAAAGCCGTCCTGTATCATCGCGTAAAGTGTTGATGGAAACTTTTGCTAATATGAAAACCAAGTTTGCTAAAGGCGAAATACCATTGCCAGATTTTTGGGGGGGATACTGTGTTGTGCCAACAAAAATTGAGTTTTGGCAAGGTGGTGCACACCGCCTGCATGACCGTTTTATATATCAGCGTCAAGCTGATAACAGCTGGCAAATTACACGTTTAAACCCATAGTTTATTATGGCGTTTATTGATTCCCACTGCCATTTAGATTTTACTGAATTTGATGCCACCCGCACCAAGCTAATTCAGCAATGTCAGCAGCTGGGGATCGAAAAATTGATCGTGCCGGGGATCACTTTGGCACAATCTCTTTCTTTATGCGCTTTTGCTAAACAGCATTCTGCAGTGCGCATCGGTGCAGGTTTACATCCTTACTTTTTAGCAGAATATCACCACAGTCATTTAGCCAAACTGACTGAGTTTACTGTGCAACATCGCCAGCAATTGGTCGCTATTGGCGAGTGTGGTATTGACCGCAGTATTGACGATATTGTTTTGCAAACTCAGATATTTGAGCACCATATCGATCTTGCTAATCAGCTTGAATTGCCATTGATTGTGCATCATCGACAAAGCCATGACCTTATTGCACAGTCATTTAAGCGCTGTAAGCCAAAATATGGTGGTGTTATACATGCTTTTTCAGGCTCATTACAACAAGCACAGTATTATATTAAACAGGGTTTTAAACTCGGGGTGGGCGGGGTGATCACTTATCAGCGAGCACAAAAAACACGTTCCGTTGTTGCTCACATAGCACCTGAACACTTACTACTTGAAACAGATGCACCTGCAATGCCGTTAGCGGGCTTTCAAGGGCAAATAAACACGCCGTTACAGTTACCCCTAGTGTTTGAGCAGTTATGTCAATTAAAGCAGATCACAACACCTTATAAGGCTGGTTTTCAAAAGCAGCTTTATGATTCGTGCTCAGAACTTTTTCGGATATAACGATTTACTTGCCAGCGCTTTAAACCACGGCCTAATTGCCAAGTAAAAATGCAGGTTATCACTAGCATTAGTAATACTTGGCGGCCTAAGTCATGAAAGCTGCTATGACTGGTTGCTACTGCTGAGCGGGTCAAGTAAGTTATTGCAACAAATCCTAGTGGGCGATCGTCATCACTGATTATCGGTTCAACAAACGGGGTTTTAAGTTTACTAATACCCGGAGTGGAGTTGGGCAGCTTACCTAAAATATGGTGAGCTTGCCAATTATCACTACTGGCGATAAGTATACCTTGCTGATCATAAATCGTTGCAGCCAGTACAAACTCATCTTTGCTTATGCTGTTACATAAGGCTGTTAATTCAGGTTTGTTTTTTTCAAGTAGCGGCGTTTTGGCATTGAGAGCCATAAAACGAGTTAAGCTTTTTGCTGTGCTGTCGGCACTATCATAAAGCAACTGGTGGCTTTGAAAACTACCATTAACAGCAACCCAAGTCAGCAATACAAAGCATGCCGCAGCAATACTTAATCGCACTAGGCGTTGCCTAAGAGATGCTGAAATAGGGTTTTTAAGATGGTTATTTTTCATAGTCACCGTTTACGCTGCTGACAGCTTTTGTTTTTGATGTTACAACTAAGCGTAACTATAACCTTAAATCCCCCTTTATGGCGAATTAATACCAATCGACTTAAATATTTAGTCTTTCTAGCGTGCTAAATAAAGCGCTAACGGCGTTATAAGTTTTTTATGTAGAACAACTACATATAAAATTTATGCCTTGTTATCACTCTATTTATCCGTCGCTATAAATGACCAATAACCTAACCCGATTGGTATAATTGTTATTTTACAGGGGAGACATTAGTATCATTTTTGGAGTTATCATGACATTGGAGCGCTTTGCGAGCCTTTCATCAGAGCAGTTATCGGCACAGTTGTCGTTAGGTATGTGGTATCACTATCAAGATGCTTTATTAGTACCAACAAGCTTACCAACTGATCCGCAAGGAATGTTTAGTATTGCTTTTGCAGGGGACTTTAGCGGCCAACAACTAGCTAATATAATTAACTTTTTAGCTCAGCAGCAGTTTATTGTCAGTGCATTTTGTCGTTATCAACCAGAGCCAAACTTAAGCCCCGCACTGTGTTTTTACAGCGAGACACTAAGTCCAAGCATTAATCCTTTGGTACTGAATGAATTTGCCCATCCATTGGGATTTCAACTTGTACAAGTTAGTAAGCCACCGATTTTAACTAAGCCTGGTTTATTAGTAATGGATATGGACTCAACCGCCATTACGATTGAATGTATTGACGAAATCGCAAGGCTTGCTGATGTATATGATGATGTCGCAGCGGTAACCGCACAAGCGATGGCTGGTAAGTTAGATTTTAGTGAAAGCTTACATCAACGAGTCGCTAAACTTGCGGGTATTGAGCAAAGCTTAATTGATGAACTAAAAAATAGTTTACCATTAATGCCAGGGATCAAAGCGCTATGCCAAGTGCTAAAGCAGCATAATTGGTATTTAGCCATTGCCTCAGGTGGCTTTGTGCCATTTGCTGAACAAGTGCAAAAACTGCTTGAACTAGACGAAGTACATGCCAATGTTTTGGAATTTAAAGATAATAAGTTAACAGGTAAAGTGCTAGGCATGATTGTTGATGCGCAGCAAAAAGCCGTGGTGTTGAGCCAATTACAGCAACGATTAAATTTACCTACGCAACAAACAGTGGCGATTGGTGATGGTGCGAATGATTTGACCATGATGGCTGCGGCAGGACTCGGTGTTGCCGTACACGGTAAACCTAAAGTTGTTGAACAAGCCCAAGCTGCAATTTGCCAAGGCTCGCTATTACAACTGTTATATTTATTAACTATTCCTGTTATTAAGTAACGGAGTTAAGTTAGCCGTTTAAGCCAAGTCTGCTTGCGCTTATTCATTTGGTCTACCAGCTCTGCGGTAAAGTCCAAATGACTAAGCGTTTCATCTGTTACATCAACCATGTCACCAACACCTGTTACTGCCCACAGTGCCTCTTCAAGATCTTTTGCTTTGTGCAATGCATATTGGCTTACGTATTTTAACTCGTTAGATAAGTAATCTGTATCAGGGCGGCCAGTGCGTGAAATATAAATACGCATTATAAAGATCAACTCAGATTTGAGACCTTTCTTTAAAAAGAGTAACTGTGGGGCATAATCCTCGCCTGCACTGCACTTGCTTTTTATAGCGTCTTTAATGGTCGGTTTTTTAGGATCAAAACGAATAAATAAAGTGAAAGGTAGAGGAGGATCTTGACGACTGCGATCTTTTATAAGCGGTGTGATCACGCCATTGAGCTGCTCTGGCGATAAAAAAGCATCAATGCTGGTGGTATTATTAAGCAAGCCATAGTTTTGCAAAATAATATGCAATGGGCTCGGGTACAAGCCTTGACCAATTGCTCCTGTTTTAAAATGTGCAGCTTCTTTATGTAAATAAAACGGAAATTGGCAGACACTTTTAGTTACCATATTTCGCAGCGCTGTCGATAATCCTGGCACCTTTGGCGCTTCTTCAGATACTTTTAGTTTATCTTTATTATTTTCAATTAACTGCGTAAAAAATTTCACCCCTTCGTGTGGGTTATCAACAATACGTAAGGCTTTTAAGTTGATAGTGGTGAACGATTTACTGACCGCCATCACTTCGTACTTTAATTTACTCAGCGTGTGCTTTTTGGTTATTTTTTGCAGCTCAGGTAAGCTTAATTCAACAACTTCACCTTTTTGAAAAGTAACCGGTTGGTCACACTCAATTTGCAACCCCATCACCGAGAAATCACGACTATGAGCGGTATGTGTTTGCTCATCCTGAGTTGTTAATACTACATCGGTTTTATACAAATAGCGTTTGTGAGAGCGTAGGTTTACATACTCTAAATCCACGGTTTCAAGTTTTGGTGGGGTTTTATGTTTGCCATGGCCAAAGTGCTTGAGCTGATTCACTATACTTTTATCGTAACTAAAACTTTGATAATGCGCTCGTTCAACGTCTGTTCCGACTGCTGTTAAAATCACAAGATATTTTACGTCTTTGATCATTCCTTGTACGCGAGGCGTTGGTGGCTTGTTTAATTTTTCAATATCTTTGCCAGCGGTATTTGGTAAGCTTAATGGAATAAATGAATCTTCTGGATGGCTTGGCATTAACTGTACTTTAAAACATTGCCAGCTTTCTTTTTGGCTACCAAAACCAAAAAATAATGCGCTTAATTGCGGCTCTGCAGTCAACTCTGTGCGTGTTGCTGAGTAATAATATACTTTTCCAGCAACCACGTGCGTAAAGGTGTATAAATACTCTTCTTTAACTGGGGCTGGGTTACTTAGTAACTGACTTAAACGTTGCTGATTTAAAATAGTGTATAAACATGACAGCTTTCGCTCATCGCAAAAATAACGCTGAATAAAAATATTGTTTTCAGTGGTCAGCACTAAACTTGGGTAGAGTTTATCGTTTTGCAAACTAAAAAAAGTAAATAACGAAGTCACCCGGGGAATATAGTACTGCTCATAGCCTTTTGAGACGACGGCATCTAAAGTATTATCTAAATTTACTTTATAGCGACGCTTATTGCCGTGAATAAAGCTTTCTAAAAACTCATCAAATTTTGCGTTATTTTCTATAAAAGTACGTTTTAAGCGAATATGATTAAATTCCGCAGAGATTTTCTCAACTGCAACAACTTCATATTGAATGCCGTTTTTTAAACCTAATTCAAAATCTTGCTCAAGACCGACTAAACGCAGTCCTAATAACTGCCCTTTTTTGACTTGATAGCGCGGTGAGAGCTTTATTTTTGCGCCACTTAAAGATATATCTGAGGTGGTTGCTGCAATGGTGTTGTCTTTGTTGAGTTCTACAGTGATTTTGATTGAATAGTTCATCCGTTCTTCACGGCGACTTTCATAAGAGGCAAATTTAATAACCTGGCAATCTAATTTTTGTTCATTCTGTAACTCAGGTTGCTTAGCTTGTTCAGCGGCTTTTTTTTGCATTACACGATGGTTATTATCGGTGTTCATTACAGCTTCGTAAACAGCAAGGGTATAACCACCATGGCGTTCTATGGCTTGTTCAAATACCGCAATAGCGGTTTCATCCATAAAGTGTTGTTTGCCTTCATACTCATAAGGTTTAACTTGGCCTGTTACTTGGCCGCGTAAATCAATAAAACGGGCGATAGGTTGCGACAAGCGCGACATTTCCATCTTGATCAAGAACTGCTCAGGTTTTGTTAAACCCGCTGTCTTCGATTTAAAGATCGTGTCAAATTTGGCATTACCTAAATATGATTTAAGCTCATCAACTAAACTTTCATATTTAAGCAGAGTGTCTTCAGTCATTTATAAAACCATCACCGTCTATTCTAAAAAGTTGGTATACTGCACATGTATTTACACACTCACTTGGTTGCTGGTTTGCAGCATGTGCGGTGTAATGAGTTACCATCTTTAATTTTTATTATTATGAGATTGCCAAATAAATGGCTCATTACTTTAGTTTATTAATCAAAAAAGCCCAAGCTAAAAAGATTAAGCAAAAAATATGCCCTAAAGTAAAAGTGATAAACCTTGCTTTTTTATATATCTCGATTGTGGCGTTGAATTGCCTTATTGGCAAGGTCAATATTCAGCGCACCATAACGCAACAATAAATTAAAGATCATCCTAGTATGGACATAAATGATTTCAAAATGACGAAGGTAGGCAAAAGTTAATGGCAAAAGCGGCAAAAATAGAGTTTGTTTGCACCGAATGCGGAATGAACTACCAACGCTGGCAAGGACAGTGTCGCTGCGGCGCATGGAATACCTTAGCCGAATTTAAGCCCTCAGCAGGGCAAACTAAAAAAGCAGCAACGCGCAGCGTTGTTGGCGGCTATGCTGGTGGCGTTGGCGGTGGCTCGAAAAAAATTAATGACATCGCAACCACCGAAGCCGAAAAGCAACTAACCGGTATTGGTGAACTTGACCGAGTATTATCAGGTGGCGTAACCACAGGTTCTGTGAATATTATTTCAGGCGATCCCGGAGCAGGTAAAACGACTTTATTATCGGATTTAGTCGCGCGCATGTCACAGCGTATGCCATCACTTTACTGCACCGCAGAAGAGTCGTTATCGCAATTTAAAAATCGTGTTAATCGCTTAAAACTCGATTACAACCCAGACGAACTGTATTTGTTATCAGAAACCAGTGTTGAAACCATTATCGAAGAGCTTGAAAAAAATAACATCAAGTTTGCAGTAATCGATTCTATTCAAGCGGTTGTTACTGATACCGCAAACGGCAGCCCAGGTTCACCGTCACAAGTTAAAAGTGCCGCGCAAGCGCTTACACAGTACTGTAAGCAAAACGACGTCACTATGTTTATCATTGCCCACGTAAATAAAAATAATGAAATAGCGGGGCCGCAAACCTTAGTGCATATTGTTGATGCGTTATTACATATCGACACTAACGATGGGCAAATACGTACCTTGCGCGCCAATAAAAACCGCTTTGGTGACATTGATACTGTAGGCATTTTTAGAATGTGCGAACGCGGTATGCTAAGTGTTGATAACCCCAGTGAAATATTTTTATCGGGATCAAGTACCGACTCACCCGGTTCAACCATTACTTGCATTCGAAAAGGTAACCGCAACTTGTTGCTCGAAATACAATGTTTAACTACCGAAACCGAGGCGGAGTTTCCACAGCGAGTGTGCGTAGGTTTAAATATGAACCGAATAAAAATGCTCACTGGTATTTTACGCAAGCACACTAAAACCAAAATCTTTCATGATACGTTTTTTAATATTGTTGGCGGGCTGAGAATTGATGAAACCGAAACCTGTATCGATTTAGCCTTAGTGACTGCCTTACTCAGTAGCTTAAATGAGTTTGTTGTACCGCGTACCACCTGCATAATGGGCGAGCTGAGTTTAAACGGTGACGTACGGCCAATCGACAGTGGCGTGCCACGCGTTAAAGAAGCTGCCCAACATGGTTTTACCGAAATATTTATTCCATTTCGTAATTACCATAAATCAATGGAAGGGCTGGGCGCTAAAATAACCCCAGTTAAAACAGTGCATGAACTGCTAAGTTTAATTAATTAGCCACGCTCAAAAAAGTGCAAATCAATTTGCACTTACTTATGCTAGGCCTTATCAAAGGTATTATTGAATGATACGCTTAGCAAAATCTTAAGTCTAAAGCCGTTAGAGACTAAGCTAAATAACAACGGTGATAATAGAAATCGTAATAAGGAAATAGAATGAAAAAACTCGCAATTGTTGCTGTTGTTGTCGTTGCGGCTATCGGTGGTGTTAGCTATGCAAATCATGCACTGACTCAAGAAGTTAAAGTAGAAGTTGATCGTCAGCTTGCATTAATGAGCCAGCAAATGGGTGTAACAGCCAGTTATGAAGATATTTCGGCCAGCGTGCTTGGGCAAAGTGTTGAAATATCAAATATGCAAATCACTGGTTTTGATCAGCAGCCGGTTGCTAATATTGCGAGCATTGAAGTGGCGGGATACGAAGTAGATAAAATTGCTCCTCGTACCGAGTTGAGCATAAGAAACTTTACCTTCAGTGAGCATTTTTTAGCGCAGTTACCACCAGACGCTAACAATAAACTCGCTGCTGCTAGCTATGATCTCCATACATTGATGAACTATGATGAAAAATCAGGTGATAGTGATATCGACTTTGCGCTTAATGCTAAAAATATTGTAGGCCTTAATTTTAACCTCGGTCTAGCAAAATCAACCGCATTGATGAATGCTTCATTGGCGCTGAGCAAAATGCAGCAACAACTAGGTAGTCAACAGCCGACTTTAGAGCAGCAATTACAGCAACAAACCTTACTAATGGAGGCGCTTGCAGAGCTTGAACCACGCAGCATCGAAATTGCCCTCAATAACGAAGGTGAATTTAAAGCACTCGTTGAGCAAACGCTTGAAAAGCAAGGTATGACGCTGGAGCAAATGCAGCAAATGGTCAATATGCAGCTACAACAAGCGCCAGTCAGCGAGCAACTGAGTGAAGCGATTAAAAACTTCACGCAAGGCTTAAGCTCATTAACCGTGTCAGCAAGCTTGCCAGAAGGGCAAACCATGACCGAAATTAACCAACAGATCTTCACCCTAATGGGGCAACCAGAAGAATTGGCAGAGTTTATAAATTTAAAAGCGAAGGGCGAATAGCTCTTAGAGCTATAAGTTGTATGCCTTAAGCGGTAAGTTTAAGACAAAATACAGTTTTGAGTTATTTTAAAGCGCGAGTTAATCTCGCGCTTTTTTATGGGCGATTCGGGTGAGGGACTAGGATTTAGGCGCTAGGTATTAGGAACAAACCAAAGCAGGTCGGCGTAAAATTTATTATCGTAGGTTGTGGTTCATAGCAACGAAACCCAACGGTGAAAATTAAAGTTTAGAGATGGTTTCAAGTGGGAAACTGACGTTGATATAGGTTTAGGATAATAACTCATTGAATAATCAAGCTGTTGTTTGCTCCACATTCAGGAAAATGAGCGACACGCGTATCTTTATCTGCTTTATTTTCCTGTATTCATAAACAGTTTTGAGTTTTTTTCAACAACTCGCGGGTTTATTTCTTGTGATTTACAATAACAAAATAACAACAAAGATAAATCCCTTGATTTACATTTAGATACAGAGTTAGACTGAAATTATTAAAAAACTCAAAGGATTTTCTGTCTGCAACTTGTGGGTTTAGATCCTTTGAATAAGCTGTTAGAACTACTCAAATAAATTGCGAGGTAAGGAAACATGGCAAGATGTACAGCACCATCAAGAGGACATCGTTCGGCTGCGGCAGCAGCAAATTGCCCCGCATGTGGTGGGCGATACGGTCGATATGGAGGTGGTGGTTATAGCTCATACTCAACTCCTTCTTACTCCCCGTCGAGTAGCAGTGGCGGTAGTCGGAGTAGCGGCGGTGGGTCAAGCCGTAGCACGAAGCCGCGCTGGTCTAAATCTGGCTCGTCTGTATCGTATACACCTTCTCAAATTCAATCACTTGAACCAATTCGAGAAACTGTTGAGGCACGAGCAGCACAGCAACCTGATCTTCGTGATGTATTCCTATGTCATGCTTGGGGCGATCGCAAAGAAGCAGCTAAAGAACTGCATGATTTACTTGTAGCTGCTGGTGTCAAAGTTTGGTTCAGCGAAAACGACCTTGGGCTTGGGGTGCCAATGATGCGAGCTATTGACAAGGGGTTAGCTAATTCCAGAATTGGACTTGTATTGGTTACCCCAGCAATGTTGGAGCGTTTGCCCCAAGAAAGTGTGGCAGACAAAGAGCTTTCTACTCTATTAGCAGGTAACCAACTTATCCCTATAGTACATAACACAACATATGAAGCTCTACGAAATGTCAGTCCTATGCTGGCCTCCAGAACTGGTTTGGATACTTCAGAGGATTCAATGACAGTTGTAGCAGAAAAAATAGCCGAGCTAGTAGAGATCTAGTTCAGTGCCAATAGGTTCTAACACATATGAGCCTTAACTCTGTCAATAGGCAGTAGTGTTTTTTTTGACCGTTTTTATAAATTGACGGTCAATTAAAAATCAATAAACAAATTCGTTTACTTCGCCTGTCGATGTGGCTGTT
>NZ_JACJEI010000061.1:0-9431 GCF_014163985.1 Pseudoalteromonas sp. SR41-4
TGAAAGGTAAAAGGCATCAGGTAAAAGGAAAAGAATAAGCGCCTAATGCCGACCTATACATTTGCTATGTGGCTCTCTACCGCTGTGGGCACTATGACATCACCAAGCTCCAAATTGAGAAAGCCCGACTAGCAATAGTCGGGCTTTTTTACGTCTGCAGGAAAGCTATTGGCTTCGAGCCGTCAGCGTTAACCTTTGACATGCGTGTACTGTCATTTTCTAATCTTGAAAACTAGCGCCCTCTATAAGTGATAGGCAAGCTCGCACTCTTTGTAAGTAAAAGGCAAATCAGCATTATTAATAAGTGACTGTAAGCGTGTTTTATTAGGTATTATTTGAGTAATAAAGTCAGTCTGCTTTTCTTCTAATATGGTAGAATTTTATTTCTGTTTTCAATGCCAATGAGGGTTACCTTGCCTACCTCTGATTATCAACAAGTCTTAAATGAAATTACCGCTGAGGTGCAACCACTGTTATCACAAGGTAAAGTGGCGGATTATATTCCAGCATTGGCTGAGGTTGATGCTAACCAATTTTCTATTGCTATATATACGACTGATGGCCAGACATTTTGCGCAGGCGATTGCTCGCAACGCTTTACAATTCAATCTGTTTCTAAAGTAATGACGTTAACGTTAGCGCTGCAGCGCTATGGTAATGAATTATGGCAACGAGTCGGCAAAGAGCCGTCAGGTACTGCGTTTAACTCTTTGACTCAGCTTGAGTTTGAAAAGGGTATACCGCGTAACCCTTTCATAAATGCCGGTGCTATCGTTACCTGTGATGCGTTATATAGCCGCTTGTCTGCACCTATGCATTCAATGTTAGAAACATTTAGGTTATTGTCTGGAAATAAGGGCATAGTGATTGATAAAAAGGTCGCTAATTCTGAGTATGAATTTCGTCATCGTAATGCTGCTATGGGGCATTTAATGAAGTCCTTTGGTAACTTTAAAAACGAAGTTGACGATGTGTTATGGGCATATTTTAATTTTTGTGCAATAGAGCTCAATTGTGTCGAATTGGCTAAAGCATATAACTTTCTGGCCAATAAAGGGATAGATAACGTGTCTAATAGACGCGTACTTTCAAGTCTGCAAAACAAACAGCTCAACTCATTATTATTTACCAGCGGCCTCTATGATGCGGCGGGCGATTTTGGTTATAGGGTTGGTATGCCGGGTAAATCAGGAGTATCGGGCACTATATTAGCGGTGTTACCGAATAAGTTTACAGTGGCTGTGTGGTCGCCAGGGTTAAATTCATTTGGCAACTCGGTGGCAGGAATAGCAGCCCTTGAGCTGCTATCTAAAAAACTTGATATCTCTATTTTTTAACTAATATGTATTGGGAGTTGTTACTGCTCCCAATAAACCTGTTCGAGGCAGTCTTCACGCTCAGGTAAACCACGAGATAAGCGCGGTGAATGCTGTACTAACACCTCAAAACTGGCACGGTTAGCATACTTACTAATTTGTGCTAATGATGAGTAGGTCATTGCCGGTTGCTGGTGTTTAGCTGAATTACCAACATTGAGCTTATGGTAAACATTTGCCGATAAGTCATGTAGTACCGCCGCTAATGCACAATCTCCTGCACCATTGGTGTTCTTAATAGAGTCTGGACCACCCATAAATGGCGCTGTATGGCTGTATGCACGAATTGGCTGCTGACAGTCAACTTTGCGCATAGCGCGCGAAAACTCATAACGATTGAAATCTGGTATTGCGCCAGGCAGCAATGGGTATTCTGTTTCTCGTTTAAATTGCTCATCGATGTAGCCTGCCATAAACAAGCCTTTTTCACCTGCGGTACAGATCACTAAATCTACCCAATCAAGTGCTTTATCAGCAGCAAGTAGAGGGTCTTCAAAGCCAGTTATTGCCAGCCCTTCTTCCTCATTCATTGCTAAAATATCAACATGTTTTTCAACAAAACTAGCCCACCAAGTAGGGTCTTGCTCGATTAAAAACTTAGTACCAAGAGTGAGTACGACAGGGATGCCAGCATCATTGGCATATTTGACAGCTTGCATTGTTGCTTCTGTCATCGTCTCAGAACCTTGCGTACGCATTAAGTAAGCACTGATCACTAATGCCGATGAGTTCTCTATTAACTCCTGATCGATTGATTCAGGTCGTAGGTGGTTCATCAGCCCTGCGCTGATCGCAAAAGTACGTTCACCAGTATCGTCAATGAGTGTAAAGCAGCGACCGATCGGACCATCTACCGGTTGTAAGTAGTCGAGATCGACACGACTTGAGGTGTTACATAAAAAGCGATAAGCGTAGCTACCAATTTTAATGTTTTCACTCATCACACCCAGTAGTACAGAGCGGTCATCCGCTAATACTGAGTAGTTGTGCATAGTGTTGCCGATAGTACCGCCTGCAAACTCATAATCGATCATATCGTTGAGTTTTAAGCGGTCATATAATGCATTGGTTATATCACTATCAATAACTTGCGACATACCTCGGCGCAGTTGAAATTCGTCAAGGAAAGCTTGATCGACTTTAGCTTCTATATCAACTACGATTTGATCTATCCCTGTGATGTAGCTGCGTTGCAACTTATCACTGGCGTTGAGTTGATTAGTAAGTGGATCTTTGGCTTCCACTGGAAAATAATGTTTATGCCTACGGCGTCCAGGAAATTTCATTTGCTACCCGTGTGTTGTGAGCTAAATAAAAAAAGCGAGAGATTATATCGTAAATCGCACGGGGTGAGCCATGTTAAAGCTGTTTTAATTTGTTTTATTTTTATCACTAATCAGTATATTTAGCGTTTTAATGGCCTAAGTGAGTATAATTAAACAATAATTAGTTAAAGATTAAGTCAATGAGTGAACAATTGAACGATCAATATTGGATGGCGCAAGCTCTAGAGTATGCAAAAAAAGCGGAGCAGTTGAATGAAATTCCTGTCGGTGCTGTACTGGTCAAAGATAATCAGTTGATTGCAGCTGGCTATAATCGTTCGATTACCGATAACGATCCTTCTGCTCATGCAGAGATGATTGCGATACGCGAAGGTGGCAAGGTCGTTAATAATTACCGCTTGATTGATTGTACTTTATACGTCACGTTGGAGCCATGCTCTATGTGCGCCGGGTTGCTAGTACACAGTCGTATCAAACGTTTAGTGTTTGGTGCTGCGGATGAAAAAACAGGATCAGCAGGCTCTATTATGAATCTATTACAAGATCCTAGATTAAATCATCAGGTTGAAGTTGAGGCCGGAATACTAGGTGAGTTATGTGGGCAAACTATTTCTGATTTTTTTAAACGCCGCCGTCAAGAAATAAAAGCTGCAAAGAAAGCTTTGCGTGACCTGAAGGCTTAACCTGCAGGTGCTGCAATGCTTAACTCTGCCATTTGTTGCATTGCAAACATTCTGCGACGCCAAATTACTTTTCTATGTAAATTACGCAGCATTATTCTGCGACGGGTAGATGATGAATAAATAACATTTCGTTTGAACGAATGTGTACGCCGACGTTTCAGCATGGTTTCTCCTGAAAATGTGAGAGTGAGAAAAGATATAAGTTAATTATATACTTGATACTACACATTAGTGATCATTTGATGACAAGTAAATAGATATTTTAGTTTGCGCGTACCTATCGCATTTAAAGTTATTTTTATTGTTCGCCGTTATCTTTTTTTTGCGGTGCTTGCTCATCGATACTGTCATCTTTTGTTGGGGAGACCGTGGTTTGTATTGTGGCAGGCTTTGGATTTTTAATCTCAGCAGCTTGGGTAGTAGGTTGATCTATTTGTTCTGCATCATCGGGTTCAGTAGTCGGTGTGCTGATCGCGTCATTTTCATCTAACCAAACTAGTGCATCGTAGTAACGACGAATATTATCCACATACTTGACTGCAACGTCACCGCGCGAATAGCCATACTTGGTTTTACGGTAGTAACGTTTTTTGATTAATAGCGGTAAGCGTTTTTTCACATCAGCCCATTTATCAGGGCTAGCACCTTGCTGCTCGGTAATAATACGAGCATCGTTCACGTGACCCCAACCAATATTATAGGATGCTAAAGCTAGCCAAGTACGATCTGGCTGAGGAACGCGGTCGGGAATTCGTTTTTCTAGCTTCGTCAAATATTCTGCGCCGCCTTTGATATTTTGCTCAGGAGCAAGACGATTAGTTACGCCGACCTGCTTTGCAGTATCACGAGTGAGCATCATAATACCACGAACTCCTGTGGGGGATTTTGCTCGCGGATTCCACATTGATTCTTGATAACTTAAAGCTGCAAGTAATCGCCAATCTAGGCTGCCTGCATATTGCTCAAACCAAGGTTGATATTTTGGCAGTGTTTCTTTAATTGCTTCAATATAGGCAAGGGTATTAACGTAGTTAAATTGGCGGACATGGCCAAAATATTTTTCTTCAAGTACATAAAGCTGATTACTTTGTTTTACTTCACCAAAAAACGGCACCATTAACGCATATAACGAATCGTCGCCGTCTTTGCGCAGCAGCCAAGCAATGGGATCGTTACGAGTAACAGAAAAACCAATACTAAGATTAGGGTGATAGCGACGAAACAACGATAGGGTATGTGAGTCGGCAAGAGTGTAATCAATTTCACCATCGATCACTGCTTGTAATAGCTCTTCTTCGTCGAGATCTTCTGTTTCGCGCCAATTTAAATTGGGGTGAGTTTGTTTAATTTGTTGCAGTGCCAATGAATGGCTACTTTTGGCAAGTACTGTCAGGTTATCGGTTAGATCATCAAAATCACGAGGTCTTACTCTACCTTGTTTATAAACCAGTTTTTGGCTAATTGTGCGATAGGTTGGGCCAAAACGGTAATCTTGGGCGCGTACTTTATTGTACGTTAAACCAGAGGCTATTAAGTCTAAATCGCCGCTATCTAAGCGTGAAAACATGTCGGATAAGTTAAAAAATGGCACCATCTCCAGTTCAACCCCAAGGTGATCTGCAAACTCTTGGGCTAACTCATATTCAAATCCTTGTTCACCTTGCACTGCTTGATAATAATTACTTGCTCCAGCTAACGTACCCACTCTGATTTTGTTTTGAGTTTTTATTTGGCTAAGTTGAGATTGCTGCTGTTGCATATCGCAGGCACACAAAAGCATTACTAACGTAATGATTGTTATTAGCTTTTGTTTAAACATACTGTGCCCCTTGAATGCTATTACACCCTTATATCAAAACTTTGCGATGACGTCACTTGGCGATTTGTCATAGTTGACTTTACTGTGTTTGATATTTCATCTGCCACTAGGCATTATTAGTAATAAACGATGCTAACTTATAGCGCTCTTGCCGCAATTTTAATTCCCTGCTTAACCTGTATTTCCGAGTTACTTGAGTATATAATACCCGCCTAAAATATCGTTCAATCCCTAACCCCGGATGAAAATACCTATGTTGATCCTTCGTGGTGCACCAGCACTTTCCGATTTTAGAGTTCAGAAAATTTTAGCCCGTTGCCAACAGGCGCAACTTCCAGTCACTAATGTATACGCTGAGTATGCACACTTTGCAGATCTAACCGCACAGCTGTCAAGTGATGAGCAAACTAAGCTTGAGAAGTTACTTACCTATGGTCCAACGATTGCCGAACATACACCTGCAGGCACTTTGGTGTTAGTAACGCCTCGTCCTGGCACAATCTCGCCATGGGCTTCAAAAGCGACGGATATTGCACATAATTGTGGCTTAACTCAAGTACACCGTGTTGAGCGCGGCATCGCTTATTATGTTGAAGGTGACTTAAACGCTGAGCAATTAAATCAAGTTGCAGCCTTATTACATGACCGCATGACCGAAGCAACGCACAGCGCAATGGACGACGCTGCGACGTTATTCCGTACTGATGCACCGAGTCAAATGTCATCAGTTGACATTTTAGCCGGCGGCCGTGAAGCGCTAGCAACTGCAAACGTTGAGCAAGGTTTTGCCCTTGCTGATGACGAAATTGATTACTTGGTAGAAAACTTCCAAAAGTTAGGGCGTAACCCGAACGACATTGAATTATTTATGTTTGCACAAGCAAACTCAGAGCATTGTCGTCATAAAATTTTTAATGCAGATTGGACCATCGATGGTGTAGTTCAGCCTAAATCGCTATTCAAAATGATTAAAAATACCTACGAGCTAAACCCTGAAAACGTATTATCTGCTTATAAAGATAACGCCGCAGTAATGAAAGGTTCGAAAGCGGGTCGTTTCTTCCCAAATCCTGAAGGTGAATATGCATATCATCAAGAGAACATTGAAATCTTGATGAAAGTTGAAACCCATAACCACCCAACTGCGATTGCACCTTTTTCTGGTGCTGCTACCGGTTCAGGTGGTGAAATTCGTGATGAAGGTGCAACAGGCCGTGGCTCTAAGCCAAAAGCAGGTTTAGTTGGCTTTACTGTATCAAACTTACGTATTCCTGGTTACGAGCAACCGTGGGAAACTGATTTTGGTAAGCCTGCTCGTATCGTTACAGCATTAGATATTATGACTGAGGGCCCATTGGGTGGCGCTGCGTTTAATAATGAGTTTGGTCGTCCAAACTTAGTCGGTTACTTCCGCACTTATGAAGAGCAAGTAACCAGTCATAATGGCCTTGAGGTGCGTGGTTACCACAAGCCAATTATGCTTGCAGGTGGTTTAGGTAATATTCGTACTGACCATGTACAAAAAGGTGAAATTCCTGTTGGCGCTAAGTTGATTGCGTTAGGTGGCCCAGCGATGAACATTGGTTTAGGTGGCGGCGCTGCTTCATCAATGGCGTCAGGCCAATCAAATGAAGATTTAGATTTTGCGTCAGTACAACGTGAAAACCCAGAAATGGAACGTCGTTGTCAAGAAGTCATCGATAAATGCTGGCAGTTAGGTGATGCTAACCCAATCGCGTTTATTCACGATGTGGGCGCGGGCGGTTTATCAAATGCATTCCCTGAGCTTGTTAATGACGGTGGTCGTGGGGGCAAATTCCAACTGCGCGATATTCCGAATGATGAGCCGGGCATGGCACCGCATGAGATCTGGTGTAACGAGTCTCAAGAGCGTTATGTACTTGCTGTCGCGGTTGAAGATTTTGACCGTTTTGAAGCCATTTGTAAGCGTGAACGTGCGCAATATGCTGTAATAGGTGAAGCGACTGAAGAGCGTCATTTAACCGTTGCAGATAGCCATTTTGGTAACAACCCCGTTGATTTACCACTGGATGTGTTATTAGGCAAAGCACCTAAAATGCACCGTGAAGCGCAATCTCAACAAGTTATTGGTAAAGCGCTGGATACTGCAAATATTGACGTAAGTGAAGCGGCAACACGTTTATTACGTTTACCTGCGATTGCTGAAAAGACGTTCTTGATCACCATTGGTGACCGCTCAGTAACAGGGCTAGTTGCTCGTGACCAAATGGTTGGTCCTTGGCAGGTGCCAGTTGCTAACTGTGCCGTAACTGCAGCAACGTATGACACTTACCATGGTGAGGCAATGTCTCTTGGTGAGCGTACACCTGCAGCATTGCTTAATTACGGTGCATCAGCACGTTTGGCCGTAGCTGAATCATTAACCAATATTGCTTGTGCTAACATTGGACCGCTTGAAAACATTAAGTTGTCTGCTAACTGGATGGCAGCAGCTGGTCACCCTGGCGAAGATGCGGGTCTTTACGAAGCAGTTAAAGCGGTGGGTGAAGAGCTTTGTCCTGCGCTTGGTTTAACCATTCCTGTGGGTAAAGACTCTATGTCGATGAAAACCCAGTGGGATGAGAATGGCGAGCAGAAGTCAGTAACAGCACCATTATCACTTATTATCACCGCGTTTGGTCGTGTTGACGATGTACGTAAAACGGTTACTCCGCAGCTACGTACAGATAAAGGTGAAACCTCACTTATCTTGGTTGACTTAGGTGCTGGTAAAAACCGACTAGGTGCATCAAGTTTAGCGCAAGTTTATAAGCAATTAGGTGATGTAACGCCAGATGTAGATAGCCCTGAATTACTAAAAGGCTTCTACAATGCAATGCAAGCGTTAGTCGCTGATAATAAGTTACTTGCTTATCATGACCGTTCAGACGGTGGTTTATTTACCACAGTGGCTGAAATGGCATTTGCGGGTCATACTGGTGTGACTGTTAATTTAGATGGTTTAACAGGTTCTGACATTGAAGCACTTTATAATGAAGAGCTCGGTGCGGTAATCCAAGTTGCTAACAGTGATTTAGAGGTCGTGAACGCAGTATTTGCTGAGCATGGCATTGCTGCAATCAGCCATGAAATTGGCACACTTAACAGTGACGACAGTGTGGTATTTAACCGCGCTGGTAACCCTGTACTTAGTAACACGCGTACTGAATTACGTACTATTTGGGCAGAAACCACCTACCAAATGCAAGCACGTCGTGATAATCCTGATTGTGCTAAGCAAGAATTTGATGCCAAGTTTGATGTTAAAGATCCTGGTCTTAACGTTAAACTAAACTTCGATTTAAATGAAGATGTGGCAGCACCGTATATTGCGACAGGCGCTAAGCCTAAAATGGCTATCTTACGAGAGCAAGGTGTTAACTCGCATTTAGAAATGGCAGCAGCATTTAACCGTGCAGGTTTTGCGGCAGTTGATGTACACATGAGCGATATTCTTGAAGGGCGTTTAAGTCTGGAAGAGTTTAAAGGCTTAGTGGCATGTGGCGGCTTCTCTTACGGTGACGTGTTAGGTGCTGGTGAAGGTTGGGCTAAATCAATCTTATTTAATGATATGGCACGTGAGCAGTTCCAAAGCTTCTTTGAGCGCCAAGACTCATTTAGTTTAGGTGTGTGTAACGGTTGTCAGATGTTATCAACATTAAAAGAGTTGATCCCTGGCACTGAACATTGGCCACGCTTTGTGACGAATAAATCTGAGCGTTTTGAAGCACGTTTTAGCTTAGTTGAAGTGCAAGAGAATCCTTCGGTATTCTTCAACGGTATGGCGGGCTCTCGTATGCCTATCGCTGTGTCTCACGGTGAAGGTCATGCTGAGTTTGCTAATGATGCAGCAGTGAAAGCAGCGCTTGAGTCAGGTACTGTAGCGGTTAAGTTTGTTGATAACTACGGTAACCCTACGACACAATATCCTGCTAACCCGAACGGCTCGCCAGAAGGTATCACAGGTATTACTTCAGCTGATGGCCGTGCTACTGTAATGATGCCTCACCCTGAACGTGTATTCCGTGCGGTTGCTAACTCGTGGCACCCAGATGAGTGGCGCGAAGATAGCCCATGGATGCGTATGTTCCGCAATGCACGTAAAAATGTAGGTTAAACTATATTTATACACACTAGATTCATTATCTAGTACTAGAATAAAAGGCTGCACTGTGCAGCCTTTTTTGTTTATGCTGGTCAAAGGTCAAAGGTCAAAGGTCAAAGGTCAAAGGTCAAAGGTCAAAGG
>NZ_JACJEI010000062.1:0-7487 GCF_014163985.1 Pseudoalteromonas sp. SR41-4
GGTAAGCGGTAAGCGGTAAGCGGTAAGCGGTAAGCGGTAAGCCAAAAATTTGAGCGTTGCAAATTATTATGTCAACACTTAAAAAGCACTCGGACAGCTTAAAACTTATAGCTTACCGCTCTAAAGCTAAATTTTCATACACACATATTTTTCTTCGAGGTACTCGTCGAGCCCTTGGTGGCCACCTTCGCGACCAAGACCTGACTGCTTAACCCCACCGAACGGTGCTACGGGGTTTGATATTAACCCTTCGTTAATACCTACCATGCCGTACTCTAACGCTTCGCTCACTCGGTATATTTGTTTCAAATCTTGGCTATAAAAATAAGCAGCTAAACCATAAGGCACATCGTTGGCCAGTGCTAAAACTTCAGGCTCTTCATCAAATACAATGATACTCACCACCGGGCCAAAAACTTCTTGATGGTAAATGTCCATCTCCGCAGTTACCCCATTTAAAATAAGCGGTGCTTGATAGTTACCACCAAGCTCAACATTATCACCTATTTGTACCGCACCTTTTGCTTTGGCATCTGCAACCAACTCTTGTACTTTTTGCTTAGCTTTAGGATAAATCAACGGCCCTATATCTGTTGCGTCATCAAGCCCATTACCGACTTTCAGTGCTGTAACTTTTTTAGCTAATTTATCAACAACTTGATCAAGCACGCTACGCTGTACAAAAATACGGTTAGCGGCGACGCAAGTTTGCCCGCCATTTCTAAATTTTGCCCCCATAAGTCCCGTTACCGCTTCATCCAAATCGGCATTATCAAAAATAATAAACGGCGCGTTACCACCAAGTTCCATTGAAGTACGCTTAATAGTAGGGGCACATTGTGCAAGTAATTGCTTACCTACGCCCGTTGAACCGGTAAAAGTGAACTTACGAACAAGTTCAGATTCAGTTAGTAACTCACCCACCATTTTAGCGTTTTCAGAGAGCAATACATTAAAAGCGCCTTTTTCAAAACCGGCTTGGTCAGCCAAATAAGCTAATGCTAAAGCACATAAAGGTGTATGTTCCGAAGGTTTTAGTACAAAGCTACACCCAGCGGCATAGGCTGGTGCAACTTTACGGGTAACCATAGCAATTGGAAAATTCCAAGGAGTTATGCCTGCAACCACACCAATAGGCTGTTTAAAACTAGTTAAACGATGATTGTCATCAGTGGCGGGGATCACATCACCATAGCTACGTTTGGCTTGCTCTGCGAACCACTTAATAAACCCAGCCCCATATTCAACTTCACCAAGGGCTTCTTTTAATGGTTTACCTTGCTCTTTAGTCATTAATTCAGCAAGGGTTTGTTTATGCTGCATAACCAGTTCAAACCAACGCATTAATACATTACTACGCGTTGTGGCATTGGTGGCTTTGAGTTTAATAAATGCGCCGTGAGCGGCGTTGATGGCTTTATGAACCCCATCATCATCGATATCACTTACCATGATGATGCTTTGCTGTGTAGCGGGATCATCAACACTAAAGTGTTTTTCAGTAGAGTAAAACTCACCGTTAATGAAAGAGTTGTTAAATAGTAGATTATTCATAAAACCTCCAAAGCAATTATTACGGCATATAGCCAATGTTATGTTCACCACCGATAAGTGAAAGGTACTAGGTCAAAGGCAAAGACTAGATCCACCTAAAATCTAACATCTCAATACAACCGCGCGACATAAAGCCGCGCCTACACAAATTCAAACATTGATGCCAAACCGTAGCCGCGTGAGCGTAAATGAGAAGATATACCCTTCACTTATCTCTAAAGCGCAGCGCACTCTTAACCTCTTTGTGAATAAATCACTTAAATCTTTCGCGGCTAAAGCCGGCTCCTACGCAAATTCAAACATTGATGCCAAACCCGTAGGCGCAAGTTTACCTCGCGCAATTTTCGACCTTTATAAACAAAAACACCGCGTTCAAATTGAGCGCGGTGTTTTCTTTAAAGCTTAAGGTTTACAACTTATAGCTGCGCTTTAAATCAATGCTCTTCATTAACGATATTGAGATTGTACTTCGGTATTTCAACTATTAAGTCTTCATCACGGATTATTGCTTGGCAACCTAGGCGTGATTCAGGCTCTAAACCCCATGCTTTATCTAGCATGTCGTCTTCAAGCTCGTCACTTTCATCAAGTGAGTCAAAACCTTCACGAATAACTAAATGACAAGTGGTACACGCACATGACTTTTCACAAGCATGTGGAATACTGATACCGTTTTTAAGTGCAACATTAAGAACTGTTTCACCACTTGGTGCATCAATTGCAGCGCCGTCAGGACATAATTCCGGATGGGGAAGAAAAATAATTTGTGGCATTCTAACCTCTTTTAAACGTTGTCTACTGACTGCCCTTGCAGTGCTTTTTTGATCGATGCATCCATTCTTAACTCAGCAAATTTACTGCTGGCGTTATCAACTTTCTCAATGGCTGCTTTTATTTGATTTGGCTCGGTAGCTGTCTCACGAACTGTAACTAGCTTCGCTATTTCAGCGTTCAAGTTAGTTAATTCATGTTCAGCAAGTAAAGCACTGTCTGTTGCTAATGATGCATAAAGTGCTTCGATAACACG
The DNA here is from genome assembly GCF_014163985.1 of Pseudoalteromonas sp. SR41-4. NCBI lineage: Bacteria > Pseudomonadati > Pseudomonadota > Gammaproteobacteria > Alteromonadales > Pseudoalteromonadaceae > Pseudoalteromonas > Pseudoalteromonas sp. SR41-4. The sequence goes on from NZ_JACJEI010000062.1 coordinate 2,582, forward strand.
CAATGCTTCAACTTGTTGCTCTTTGAGCATACGCGCTTGCATATCATCTTTGGCATTAGTCATCGACTCTTTAAGCATATTCGCTACTTGGTCATCTGACAAACCAAACGATGGTTTAACCTGGATTTCAGCTTGTACGCCAGTTGATTTTTCCATTGCAGATACGCTAAGTAAGCCATCGGCATCGACTTTAAAGGTCACACGAATATGCGCCGCACCGGCTGCCATTGGTGGAATACCTTTTAAGCTAAATTTAGCCAACGAACGGCAATCATCAACTAGCTCTCGTTCACCTTGCAATACATGCAGAGACATTGCAGTTTGACCATCTTTAAAAGTGGTAAACTCTTGTGCTCGTGCTACAGGTATAGTGGTATTACGCGGAATAATCTTTTCCACTAAGCCGCCCATAGTCTCAAGTCCAAGCGACAGTGGTAATACATCAAGTAACAACATGTCTGAATCAGGCTTGTTGCCCACTAACACATCCGCTTGTAATGCTGCACCAAGTGCAACGACGCGGTCCGGATCAATAGAGGTAAGCGGCTCTTTATTAAAAAATTCAGCGACTTGGTTACGTACGATTGGCATTCGGGTTGAACCGCCGACCATAACTACTTGCAGTACTTCGTCGTTTGTAATACCAGCATCTTTAACTGCACGGCGACACGAACGGAGTGTTTTTTTCACCAGCACCATGGCTAGTTCTTCAAACTTTTCGCGAGTGACTTCAACCGTGTATTTTTCATCATCAAACTCAAGACCAACATTCACTTTAGCATATTGGCTTAGTGCTTCTTTACAAGCTTTAGCTTTATTAATAAATAAGCGTAATACTGATGGAGATAGCGTCATCACACCGGTTTCACGTTTAAAATGATCCACTAATAATGAGTCAAAATCATCACCACCTAGACTTGAATCACCACCGGTTGCCAGTACTTCAAATACACCTTGGTTTAAACGCAAGATTGAAATATCAAAGGTACCGCCGCCTAAATCATAAACTGCGATAATGCCTTCTTGGCCTGAATCTAAACCATAAGCAACCGCGGCTGCAGTTGGCTCGTTTAATAAACGCAGTACATTAATACCAGCAAGCTCCGCAGCATCTTTGGTGCTTTGGCGCTGTGCATCATCAAAATAAGCAGGTACTGTGATCACGGCACCTAAAATATCTTGCCCTGCAAAGCTTTCTTCGGCGCGTTGCTTTAATGCTTTTAAAATATCGCTTGATGCGGTGATTGGGCTGATGTTGCCAGCCGCGGTGGTAATCGCTAATGCGCCATCATGCTGACAAAAATCATACGGTAATTGGCCGTAGCTTTGCTCTATTTCAGCTTGAGTTTTACCTAAAAAACGTTTAACTGAAATTAAAGTATTTACAGGATCTTGTGTTGCAGCTTGAGCGGCAAGTTCGCCTACTGTTATACCATCAGCGGCGTAACGTACAACAGACGGTAACATGGCTGCGCCATTAACATCGGTTAATGTACGGGCTTCGCCACTTTGTACTGTCGCAACAAGTGAGTTGGTAGTACCAAGGTCAATACCAATTGCTAACTTATGTTCATGTGGTGCCGCGCTCTGCCCCGGCTCAGCAATCTGCAATAATGCCATAATGATCTTTAACTCTTGTTTGACTTACCAATGGTGCAGTAAGTTAGATAATTAATCGTCGAATAAACTGTCTTCAATACGCTCTAATTCATCTCGTAATTTATACACGAACTTTAATTTTCGAATGCTATCAGCGGCTAACTGCCATTGCTGCTCGTCATTACTTGCCAATTGCTCAGCAAGTTGCGCGCTGTATTGGCTGTCTAGTTGTTTTATTTGCTTCTCGAACTGAGCAATCGCTGTGTCTGGATCATCGCTTGTGCTTAGCTCTTCAAGCTCTTCACGTAATTCCATTTGCTGCATTAAAAACAGTGGATCTTGTAGTGTTTGCTGCTCGGCACGAATATCAACACCCAATTCACTCAGCATGTATTCTGCGCGCTTTACCGGATGCTTTAAAATTTGTAAGGCATCATTAATTTCTGCGGTATTTTGTACGGCTAATAACTTATCACGGCTGCTGGCATTGGCATGGCGATCTGGATGAACGGCACGCTGGAGTTCGAGGTAATTCTTAGTTACTTTTGCCAAATCTACATTGTAATCAACGGGTATCGCAAACAATTCAAAATAGCGCATAATTCCAACCATGCCAACAATCTATTGGCTTAAAATTCAGATAGAACAAAGCCCTACAGGTGCAGGGCTTAAGAGTACAATCACTTTATTGTTTATACTGTGAAACTTTCGCCACAACCACACTCATCAGCTTGATTTGGGTTAATAAATTTAAACCCTTCGTTCAAACCTTCTTTAGTGTAATCAAGCTCGGTGCCATCAATATAAACTAAGCTTTTAGCGTCGACGATTACTTTAACCCCTTTAGATTCAAATACTTCGTCGCCTTCAGATAACTCGTCAACAAACTCAAGAACATATGCAAGACCTGAACAGCCCGTCGTTTTAATGCCTACGCGCAGGCCTAAGCCTTTTCCGCGATTTGCTAAAAATGATTCTACGCGGTTTACTGCCGCTTCTGTCAATGTCACTGCCATGATTTATCTCTTACTTCGCTTGTTTACTTTTGTAATCTGCAATTGCTGCTTGAATTGCATCTTCAGCTAAAATTGAACAGTGAATTTTCACTGGAGGCAATTCAAGCTCAGCACTGATATCAGTGTTTTTGATCATTGCAGCTTCATCTAAGGTCTTGCCTTTAACCCACTCTGTTACAAGTGACGATGAAGCAATTGCGCTACCACAACCGTATGTTTTAAATTTAGCATCTTCAATTATGCCTGCAGCTGATACTTTAATTTGCAGCTTCATTACGTCACCACATGCTGGTGCGCCAACCATACCCGTTGCTACTGATGGATCATTTTTGTCTAATACACCTACGTTACGTGGGTTTTCAACATGATCGATTACTTTATCACTATACGCCATAATTCTATCCTCATTACCTGCTAGTGGATGTGCTCGTCAATTAATGATGAGCCCATTCAACTGAATCTAAATCAACACCCTCTTGATGCATTTCCCAAAGAGGAGACATCTCACGTAAGCGACCGATAGAGTTTTTCATTAAATTGACGGTATAATCAATCTCTTCTTCGGTGGTAAAACGACCAATACTAAAACGAATTGAGCTGTGTGCTAATTCATCGTTGCGGCCAAGCGCACGTAATACATAAGAAGGCTCTAAACTTGCTGAAGTACAGGCAGAACCTGATGATACAGCAATATCTTTAACAGCCATCAATAACGACTCACCTTCAACAAAGTTAAAGCTGATGTTAATTATTCCTGGTACTGATTGGTCCGGCGTACCGTTAAAGTACACTTCATCCATATCAGCCATAATGCCATCAATTAAACGCTTACGAAGCGCGCTGATGTGAGCATGATCTTTTTCGAAATCTTGTTTGGCAATTCTAAATGCAGCACCCATACCAACCAACTGGTGAGTCGCTAGCGTACCAGAGCGCATTCCACGCTCATGACCACCACCATGCATTTGTGCTTCTAAACGAGCACGCGGTTTACGGCGAACATACAATGCACCGATGCCTTTCGGGCCATATACTTTGTGCGCTGAGAATGACATAAAATCAACTTTAAGCTGTTGCACGTCGATTAAAACTTTACCGGCACTTTGTGCAGCATCAACGTGGAACATGATTTTACGTTCGCGACACATTTCGCCAATAGTCGCGATATCTTGAATTACACCTAGCTCGTTGTTTACATGCATAATGCTCACTAATACTGTGTCATCGCGCATTGTGTCGGCTAATTTTTTTAAATCAAGTAGGCCGTTTTCTTCAACGTCCATATAGGTTACTTCAAACCCTTGACGCTCTAGCTCACGACAGGTGTCGATCACTGCTTTATGCTCAGTTTTAGCGGTAATAACGTGCTTACCTTTCTTTTTATAAAACTGTGCTGCGCCTTTAATTGCAAGGTTGTTTGATTCTGTCGCACCCGAAGTGAAAACGATTTCACGTGGGTCTGCGTTAATTAAATCTGCGATATCAGTACGAGCTTGATCAATCGCTTCTTCAGCTTGCCAACCAAAACGGTGTGAACGTGATGCAGGGTTACCAAAATTGCCATCCATTGTTAGGCATTGCATCATTTCTTTTGCTACACGCTCGTCAACTGGCGTGGTTGCTGCGTAATCTAAATAAATCGGTAACTTCATTTCTTTCTCCGCTGGACGCCAACTTATAGTTGGCAGCTTACTTGAATATTTTCCAATTGCTTAAGTGCATTATTAACGCTGTTATCTTGGCGAGATGAAACTTCCTTCACATCTGACTTTTCCACCAATTCAGCAAGGGTAATACCGTTTAAAAAGTCTTCTATTCTGATACTTAGATCAGACCATAAGGTGTGAGTTAAACACCGCATACCGCTTTGACAGCCGCCCGTTGCACCATGGCATCGGGTTGCATCTATTGATTCATCAACGGCGTTGATCACATCACCAACCGAAATTGCATGCGTTTCTCGACCGAGTAAATAACCACCACCAGGTCCACGCACTGAGCTGACTAAACCACTTTTACGTAACCGGGCAAATAACTGCTCTAGATACGACAAAGAAATTTCTTGTCGTTCTGAAATATCAGCAAGGGGAACTGGCCCTACATTTGTATGTAGCGCAACATCCAGCATCGCTGTGACGGCATACCTGCCTTTTGATGTTAACTTCATGGAGCCCCCGCACTAAAGAGTGCAAATTTTAATTACCAGAGTAAAATAGTCAAGTATTAAATAAAGTCTAGGTTCTAGGTTCTAGGTTCTAGGTTCTAGGTTCTAGGTTCTACAAAGTTTATAT
>NZ_JACJEI010000063.1:0-7280 GCF_014163985.1 Pseudoalteromonas sp. SR41-4
ATTCCACAATAATATGGATGCATGTTATTGTAAAAGTTCATTGAGCTTTCTCCTGTAAGGTTGGTTGCCTTTTCAGCGTAGCGAATAATCGCGATGCTGGGGAGGAGGCTCAATGAGTATCAAGTCAAAGCAAGCGGACTTGGTAAAGCTGTCAGCTTTTTTGCATGGGCAAAAAGGCCGCCAACTTTACCAAGCAGTTGTTTGAGGCGTTAGGCGTCATTTGCTTACAGCATTAAAATGTGGGTTCAGACGTGACATTACGGCATCAAGGTTGTTTCGCTAGGTTGTTTTTCCGGCTTGCTTCTTCGGTAGTTTCAACGGCTTTAGCAACGCGTTTTTCATCAATATCGTAACGCCAACATTCTGCATTATCAGCTTTCTAAACTCGCTCTTTTATCCAGCATTGTCGTTAACATCTGGCATTTCGCACAGGGTTGTTTTATCTTAAATTCAATAAGTTAAATACGCGGCCTAATTGGCTAGTGGTGGCAGCAAAGCTGCGTACTTTCAGTTGTACGCCTAACAAAACGCTGTTGGCACTCCCTTCGGTCGCTTGGACGCTAACACGTGGGCTGGCTCGCTTCGCTCGGATTTTAGCCCACGTGCTAACGCCCCAAAGCTTAGCGTTGAGGCTGTAGAATTACTCTTTTTTAAGAAAAACAGCCTGTTTTATGGGTTCTAAATGCATTACCTAATGCTTTAAAAACGCTTAGAGTTAATCACAGGAGCTCGTTTCTTTATTGAATTTGGCTGTTGGAGTTATTCTACAGTCTCGTTAGGTAAAATCACATGGTAACAGGTCAAGATGTAGTATTGGCAGCCAAAAAGGACTTAGAGAGTTTTTTTACTCCTGCTGCTAACTTTGAGCTAAAAGTAGAATTAAATTCTACTTCGCGGCATCACGCTAGCGTTGTTGGCGTAGGAGACGACCTTCGCATCCGATTTTCTAATGATTTTTGTTATGCTGCAGTTGATGGCATCGATGCACTTCATTACTACGCATTAATCATTAGCCATGAAGTTGCTCACTATATGCATTCGCATAATGAACACAAAGACGAAAGTGAAAACGATAGTAAAAGTATAGAAGCATTTGCTGACTTTTTTGGCACTCGTGTAATGATGACCTTAATTACATACGGTCAAGAGTTTATTAAACTCTATGAAGTAATCGGCTTCAAATTTCATGGTGGTAAAGTTCTCGATAGTGTGGGAGCTGCGATAGCAGAGCTATCTGATACGTTATTTAAGTCCGACTCTAAGAATTATCCAAATTGTATTTCTAGAGTTGGCTTTTGTGCTTCAGGCGTTACTTCTTTCCTAGATAAACAATTCGGTAACATGGATATTCAACGCTCAATGGATGTACTTACGCGCATTTATTCAGCAGGCAGCTTGCCACAACTTTTTAAGTACCAATCTGATGACTTTGACATGGATCGTGATTTTATTTCTATCTCTGATGAAGTACACAAGTCCATACAAGGCATTAATATCTGTATTACAAGGGGTGTTAAGCCAAAGTATTTAAAGTTCATTGGAACATCGTATCACTCAACACCAGAATCCAGAGAGATATATGTGGAATCGATGTTGAGCATTGCTAACGAGCAGGGATTGGATTTACCAAAATTTACCTAACAAACACATTAAGGCGCTTCGCTGGGACAGTAACACGTGGGCTCTGTCACTTTGCTCGGATTTTAGCCCACGTGTTACTGCCCTTTATGTGGGTGTTACGAACGTCCGCAATTGGCACAGAGCCGTCATTCGGATCTAAATTGTTTATGCCCCCAAAATAATTTAACGTAAATACTCTAAAGCAAATTGTAATAGAGATCTGCATAATGCTTTACCTTAGTTAGTTAAATTTTCTGAAACAAAATCTATGAACTTCCTAACTTTTAACGGTTGTTTTTTGTCTGCATAAAGAAGGTGGACATTTCTAACTTTTGGTTGACACCCTTCAAGTACTCTAATGAGTTCTCCAGATTGGATGCTTTCTTCAAGCAAATGATAGGGTTGAAGAATAATGCCAATCCCCTTGAGTGCTGCATTTTTTAGTGCACTACCATTATTACTAATGAATCTACTGGTTTGTAAATGTAAGAGGTCAATTCTAAACTCCTTTTTAAAATTAGAGCTATCAAACCAAGGTTTAAAGCCTAAAAAATGATGATTTTCTAAATCCGTTATATTTTTTGGGGGACCGTTAGTTTTTAGGTATTTTGGTGAAGCACAAAAAATAAGTTGTTGGGAAAAAACTCTCTTTGAGATGTAAGAAGCGTCTTTCAAATCTCCGACTCTGAAAACGATATCATAATTGTCTAAAACAACGTCAGTTAAAGTATCGGATAATGTAAGGTCTATTCTTATTGCGGGGTTGGCCTCTAAAAAGTCGGCAATGATTGTTGTTAATACATGAGTACCAAAGTTGTGCGGAGCATTCACGTTAATCAAACCTTCAGGCTCTTTTGTAAAATCATCCATTGAAAGAACTAAATCTCTATATTGCTTTTGTAACGCTTTAGCTTTGTTTAGATACACCTCACCAGCTTCTGTTATGTTTTGTCCTCTAGTACTTCTATTAAGTAGTTTAATATTTACTTCCTTTTCTAGAAAATTCACGTATTTGCTTACCATTGTTGTGGAAATATCAAATTTCGTTGCGACTTTCGAAAAGTTTTTTTCCTTGCAAACAGAAATGAAAATCTCAATAGCTTTTAATCTGTCCATGTAAACCTCAGGTTTAAACTGTTTTAATCAAAAGTGGGTTAGTGATTTTATCCTAGCAGTATAAAATGGGCTCGTAAATCAAATGGAGTCAATATGGAAACTTACCACTTAATTAGCTTTGCATTAGTGTCATTCCTGACTGTGCTTAGTCCAGGTCCAGCTGTGTTATTTACAATTCACAATGTGTTTAATGCTAATTCACAAGATGTACTGAAGGGGGTTCTGGGTGTTGCAACAGGAATATTAATAGTAGGTTTCTTTGCAACGTTGTTAATCATGTTTACAACAGAAGCCGTTGGCGGCGCATTTAAGGTTCTTAATCTTGCAGGAGCTTTTTATTTTTTATATTTGGCAGCAAATAATCTTAAGGCATTTAAATATAAAAATAGTTTGAGCAATGAACAGAAAAAACATTTTTTTCACGGCCTAGTCATCAGTCTACTGAACCCAAAAGCACTTGCTTTTTTTATATTCATCTTTCCTACATACATGCAAGAAAATTATATTTCTGCGGGTATAGCAACACTATTAACAAGTATTTTTGCTTTAAATGTATTACTTGTTCATTGCTTCTATTATTTTAGTTTTAACTACTTAACTAAAACAATAGGCATTGACAAGTTCGCAAATTACTTCAATCGACTATCAGCATTTACTTTTTTTATCTTCGCTTTGTTTATGTTTAATCAATTTTTAACAAGCATTACTCAATAACTTAAGGTATCACTATGATTGATTTATATTACTGGACTACGCCCAATGGTCATAAAATTACGATGGCACTTGAAGAGCTAGGTTTGGATTACAATTTATATCCAATAGATATATCTAAAGGGGAGCAGTTTTCACCTGAGTTCAGCGAATTGAGCCCCAACCAAAGAATACCAGCAATAATCGATAACGCCCCATTCAATACTTTTAAACCAATCAGCATTTTTGAATCAGGCGCTATTTTGCAATATTTAGCTGAAAAATCAGGGAAATTAATCGGTGAATCTCTCACTGATAAATATAAAGTCTTACAATGGTTAGCTTGGCAAGTAGCCGGACTTGGCCCTATGGCTGGACAGAATCATCATTTTATACATTATGCTTCTGAGCAAGTACCTTATGCAATTAACCGCTATCAAAATGAGACGAATCGTCTTTATAGTGTTATGGACAAGCAACTGGCGCAAACTGAATATTTAGCTGGTAACTTTTATTCAATTGCTGATATCGCGAGTTACCCTTGGATAAGAATACATGCTTTTCAAAGTATTGATATTGAGAAGTTTAGTAACCTTAAGCGCTGGTTAAATAATATCAAAACGAGACCGTCAACAATTAAAGCTTTTGAGGTGGCAAGTAGAATTAATACCCAACCTACGGTTAATGAAAAGGCGTCGCACCTACTTTTTAATCAATCGCATGTTAAGTGATTTATTTAGGAGAACAACATGATTAAATTGTATGAATTAGCAGGAAAAAATGGGGTTATTTTTAGTCCTTATTGTTGGCGTATAAGAATGGCGTTAAGTTTTAAAGGGGTGAATTTTGAATGCGAAGAAGTAGCTTTCACGGACATTAAAAACATCAGTAAAGGGCTATTTAAAACGGTGCCAGTAATATCAGATAACAACAATGCTATTAATGATTCATATGATATTGCTGTCTATCTGGACAAAACTTACCCAGATACACCTTTACTTTTTCCAAATGAAGATTCAAAACAAACCTTTAGATTTATTGAAGCGTGGTCTAACTCGCTTCATTCTGATATCGCACAGATTGCAATTTTTGACATTTACAAAAAATTACAAGATAAAGATAAAGCATATTTTAGAAAATCAAGAGAAGCTCTTTTCTCAATGCCTCTTGAAGATGTACAAGAAAGCAAAAGTGCTGAAGCTACATCTAGTTTACTAAAAAAATTATTGGTTTTAGAAAAGTACCTCACAAGAGCAAGGTTTGTAGGCGGTTTAAATCCAACATATGCTGATTTCATCATTTTTGGTAGCTTGAAGTGGCTACTTCAAACGAGCGAACCTTTCAGTCATCATGAACTTCCAGAAAAGACTAGAGAATGGTATGTCGAGCTTTCAAATCGATATAGTGCACCTTCAAGTTAACGTAATGTCTTTAAAAATTAACCTTAGAAAAGGGACTGGAGTAATGATTTGCTCTGCAATAAAAGTTTTGTGGAATGTAATATGTATATCCGCTTTGTAATTAACGAATTTTGTCATGAGTCAAATCAGCGTCTAGGTCTATTTCTTGCTGTTAGGTATATGAAAGATGATAATAAATTTTTGGATTATGAGTTGGAACAAGCAGAGAGCATTATGGAGTGGTTTAACAACCACCTAGAATCGCCATTGGATTATTTGAATGCTCAAAAACTTAGAAAAGCTGATATTTTCATAAGTTGGTTCAAAATATCGGCCAAAAAACATATTTCTAAGGTTAGAGAATTTGTTGTATTGCTAGAAAGTAAAGGTATCGTAGTTGAAAAAATCAGAACAGAAAGACCTGGAAAAATAGTTTATTCAGATGAATATCAAGTGTTTGCTAAGCCATTTGAAAAGTATTAACTTTAACCACCCCTGATAGTTTAGCTGTACCACTTATCAATTGGAAAGTACTTTACTGTTATACATACACAGACATATATAAATTTTACCTAAATCAACCTCAAATAAAGGTTACTAACCCGTATTTGAGATTTTAAATTACTGTGTGGATGCAATTCACTCTAGTTGATTAATAATGGATTATAGTTAACTGTTTTAAGAGCTGATACTAAAAACGAATTGTAAAAAATAAGAGACAATAGATGACAAGTGATACACCAAAAGACTATAGCGAGGATATGTATAAATTCTACTTTGAGGTTGGTGAGTGGAAGGGCGAAGCTCTTACAATCATTAGCTCATTTCTAGGTCATTATCATTCGAAGAATATAACCAAATTAGAGTTTGGTTATGAACTGATAATGCCTATTCAGTGCGTACCAGATTTGGTGTCACTTTTGATTGAGAAAAACATAGCTATTTATCAGATAGTGCGTGGTGAAAAAACACAAGAAACTTGGCGGTTATGACGAACTTGTAGAGTTGAATCAGTTTTTGTCACATTTTTCCTGTCCCTTGGTTTTAGTGTTTAAGGTGGATAGCTATTTTGTGTAATGTACTTTATTAAGATGTTATTAGCTTTGAGGAGATTATGGAAAGTATAATAAAACAAGCAATTCAATTGCGAAAAGAGGCAAACATCATGAGTCAATAGCGTTACTTAAAACGCTACTAGATAATGAGACATATTCTGCTAAAGCTCACTTACAAATTGCTTGGTCGTACGACAATCAAGGTAAAGAGAAAGAAGCGGTTGAGCATTATCTGACATCTCTTACAGGTCCTTTATCATCCATTGAAAGATTCGATGCTTTGTTTGGACTGGCAATTAACTATCGAAGCCTTGGTATGTATTCAGAGGCCCTAAGCTATTTCGAGCAAACGATCAGTGAGTATCCTAGTTGCATTGAAATCCAACCTTTCTATGCCATGTGCCTTTACAACATAGGTCGTCACAAAGAAGCAACAAAGTTGCTGCTCGAACTTTTAGTATCCACGACGAATAGTAATGCTATTAAAGAATATCAACGAGCTATTTCTTTATACGCTCAGGATTTAGACAGAACTTGGTAAAACGAAACACATTTACTAGTGGCAATTCGAGCAGATTTACAATACGTAGTTATCAGTATTATTAAGTCGGCTTCAATGTCCGCATATGGCACTGAGCCGAACTTCGGTAAGCGGCCGTTGGAAAATGAAATTAACAAAATGCAAGACTTGATCCATTTGTATGTTGTGGCTTTGGATTCTTCTCTGTCCATTAAAGATTAGGCTCATTAATAAGTGAATAGTAAACGGACGCTCGAACAAAATTTTAGTCTAGCACTCGCATAATGGAAGAAAGATTTAATATGAAAGTCAATCTCTGTAAATCCGACTGACTTGCATATAGATACGTTATACACGTGTCATTTTTATAACGCAGTTTCCTTAAAAGAATAATATGCCTAACAAGCTGGGCATATCTCAAATTACATGTGATTGTCCCACTTTTTATTGAGCGTCTAGTTCGTTAATACTTGAAAAAACAATTGTTTCATGTCCTGAATTATCATAGCTAAAACCCTAACGGGCACAAATAAGTGACTTAGGTTAACTAAATCAAGTCGGCAACAATAAGTTTAAAAGTGGGATTTGAAAAAATCTTATTTTGTACTAGCTCAGATTTTATATGCGGCACAGTGACGAAAATTTTCAAGTAAATTCCAGCAAAAATTCTACTAATGCTGCTTTTTTTTCTGGGTCAACTTGCTTACTTATAGCATGAGTTATAGCCAGGGCAAGAGCATGAAAAAAGTCTATGATTTCAATACCTTTTCAAGGTAATCTGTACTGCGCATAGCTTTTTTCTGTTTTGCGGGCATGCCTTTATTAAAGCTTGTTTCTGCTTTTAGCTGATTAAATGCGATGTGTCTCAGCCCCGCAAAT
>NZ_JACJEI010000064.1:0-6454 GCF_014163985.1 Pseudoalteromonas sp. SR41-4
TAGGTTCTAGGTTCTAGGTTCTAGGTTCTAGGTTCTAGGTTCTAGGTTAAAAAATAAAACCGCACAACAATAAGGTAGTGCGGTTTTTTATTTCAATAAACGCTATTTAAATAAGATTATTTACAAACATCTGCAACAGCATTTGCAAAGTAATCGATATTAGCTTGACTGATACCCGCTACGTTAACGCGGCTTGAACCAACAATGTAGATACCGTATTCTTTTTGCAGGCGCTCAATTTGTTCTTTATTAATACCTAAGAAAGAAAACATACCGTGTTGACGGTCAATAAATGAGAAGTCTTGAGCAATCTCTTTTGCCGCTAGACTGTCTTTGATCAAAGTACGTAGGCCATTGATACGGTTACGCATTTCATCAAGTTCACTGTGCCATTGTTGTGTCAGTTCTGTACTGCTTAAAATGGTATTTACAATGTCAGCACCGTGCGCAGGTGGCATTGAATAAATGCTACGTACCACACTTAACATAACAGAGTTTGAAATGTCTGCTGTTGCACTGTCTTTAGCAATAATTGAACATGCACCAATACGCTCGCGGTATAAACCAAAGTTTTTCGAACATGAAGAACAAATGATTAACTCATCAACTGCATTGGCTAAAATACGTAAACCATTTGCATCTTCTTCAAGGCTTGAACCAAAACCTTGGTATGCAATATCAACCAGCGGTGTAAAGCCAACATCTTTTGCCAGTTCAGCAACCGTGTTCCACTGTGCTTCGTTTAAGTCCATACCACTTGGGTTATGACAACATGCGTGCAGTAATACCACATCACCTTTTGGCACTTGGGTAAGGGTTTCGATCATTTCATCAAATAATAAGTCTTTGTTTTCATAATCGTAGTACGGGTATTCTTTAACTGTTAGGCCAGCGGCTTCAAACAAGCTAATGTGGTTTGCCCAAGTAGGATTAGTAACCCATACTGTCGCACCTGGATTACAGCGAACTATAAATTCAGCTGCAACTCGCAGTGCACCTGTACCGCCAGGAGCTTGTGCTGTACGAACACGATTAGCTAATAACGCTTGGTGCTCACCTAATAATAGGTTTTCCATTTTTTGGCAGTAATCTAAGTTACCCGCCAAACCAATGTATGATTTGCTAGTTTCGTTTTCAAGACGAAACGCTTCAGCTTTTTTAACTGCTTTTAATACCGGCGTATTACCGAATTCGTCTTTATAAACACCAACCCCTAAGTCAATCTTATTTGGGTTAGTATCTTGCTTATAGGCCGCCATAAGGCCAAGAATAGGATCAGTGGGTAATGGTTTTAATACTGAGAACATTGACTATCTCTTTCATTATTTAGGGGTTAGCTGTTGCACTTAGCTTAACATAAAAGCTCACTAGATTGACTAGTGTTATTTACACTAAAAAGTGAGGAATTTTAATACAGCACGCAATTAATAGCGCTAATGTTTGCTGGTTGAAAAAATCGTTATTAAAGGCTTCGCCATCAACAATACCAACGCAGCGATTTGCACTGTCAAAAAGCGGTAAACAGGCTTCTGATTTTACTTTAGGGTCACAGGTATAATATTCACCACCCGCAGCCAAATACTGCTCAACGTTGTTGATCACTCGCCCTTTACTACTCAGTGCCACCTGCACATTATTACTACCAGCAGCAAATGCTTCAGTAAGCGGAAAAAGCGGTCGGCTTGGCGCGCCAAAGTAAGTCAGTTTAAGTAATTGCTGACCCTCAGGTGTTGCTGTACTTTGGTAAATGCCGTACCAATCAACCTTAGTTTGCGCTACAACGTAATCAACAATTAGTTGTAATTGAGCAAGCTTTTGCGTGGTGTGCTGATCTTGCGGTAAAAAATCAGTGAGTTTAAACGGCTCATCTTGTAAATAGCCAAATAAACTGCACGCCCCGCCTTCACCCAGTTCTGGTATTTGATATTGCCAGCGTACCTCAGGAAGCGACTGATTTGATAAATAGCTTTCGAGCTTAGTAAGCTCAGCAGAGACTAACTGAGCAGGCACATCTAACTGCGCAAGAGATAAATAAGAAGAAACCATTTAGCCATCCAAACATCTAAAAAACGAATCATAGCATGGCTAAACAACCACGACTAGCTTTGTTGCTGCGCTAATCGATAACACATTTCAATTTGATTACCCGATGAGTTATAAGTCACCTGCTCTGCTATTTCTTCTAATATAGATAGCCCACGACCGTGCTCGCGATTATTACTGTTAGCATTACTGTCGGTGTTTGCAAAACCATTGCCTGAATCGCAAATTGTAAAATAAAGGCTCAATGCATCAGGACAATAACGTATATCTACAATGATCAATGCATCAACAAGTTTGGCTAATGTTGCCTCTCGAAGTTGATAATACTCAATAAAACCATCCTCTTTATTTTTAATCGCTGAATCGAGCCCTAATACACCGTGATCAAGTGCATTATTATATGCCTCAGAGAGCAGTAAAAAAATATCAGAGCGGTGCTCTTTTAGCCCGCCAACTTGGGTTATCACTTCGACGATTTCAAGCACTGGATCGGTTTGTTTTATTTGCTGTGAATTAAGCGTTAAAGAAAAATTGAACGGTAATCGAGAGTAAGCGGCTTGCTCTTCAGCCGCAGCAGGAACCGCCATACAGTTAAAAAGCACTAAACTAAGGTCGTCCTGTTGTTTACTGCCATGAGCAAACTTAGTAACTTGATTGATCACATCTTCACAGCTGACTTGGGGCTTGCTTGCAAGTGCCTTTATAAAGCGTTGCTCTGAAAAAAATTCATCGTCTGCATTGGTAGTCTCTATAATACCGTCGGTGGCCAGTGCCAAACGCATACTGCTATCGACTTCAAAATGAATTAATTCACGCTCAAATTCATCGCCTTCTAAAATCCCTAAAGCCATGTGCTGTGACTCTAAGGTTTTTAATACGCTTCCTTGTTGATCAATTAAATAAGCGTCAGGCAAGCCACCAAGCCAAGCAGAAACACTTTTCCCGGAGCTACTTAACTCAATAATTGTCGCGGCACAAAACATATGCCCGGGCAATAATTGTACTAATACGGCATTAACTTCTGCGGCAATATCACTGACCGCCATGCCTTTATTAACCATAGTGTAAAACACTTTCGACGCCGGCAATGCCCCTACCGCTGCCGCTAAGCCATGGCCGGTAAAATCCCCCAGCATACAATACAAACTACCAATTGGGCTTTGCCCAACCAAACACATATCACCATTAAACATAGAAGCCGGTGAAAGATGAAAATCAATGTTGTTGGTAAACTTATGTTGGTTTTCTAAGGCATTATTAAAAATATGCTCAACGATTTCGTGCTCGCGCTCGGTTTGATTGTAATGATATTCTAATAATTTATTTTGTTCGTGGGTTTTTAAACTCAGCTTGCGGGTGCGGCTATGAGCTTTTATTTTCGCGGTTAAAATTACTTTATCAAACGGTTTATGAATAAAGTCATCACCACCGACCTCTAAACAACGTTCAAAACTGTTTTGATCTTCCAAAGAGGTTATAAAAATAATTGGTAGGTGAACATCGTTGTATAACTGCTTAATTTTTGTCGCTGTTTCATAGCCATCCATTACTGGCATTATTACATCGAGTAGCACAATATCAATGCTTTGCTGTGCTAATATTGCTAATGCTTCAACACCGTTAGCGGCAGTCGATACCTCGTAATTTTGTTGCACCAGCATTACTTTCAAAAGCGTACAATTAAGTGGCTGATCATCAACAACGAGAATATGCATTAATCAATATCAAACTTTTTATCAAAACGTGATATTTGCAGGATTTTTTTCAGTTGCGGCTGACAATTACTGATTTGAATTGCATCAACTGAGGTACCCAAGGTCTTTTTCATATTCAGTAACATACCAAGGGCGGAGCTATCCATGTAATCTGTTTCTCGCAAGTCAATTACGACCTTAGCGGTTTTTTCATTGATATCGGAATACGACTGTCGAAATGACTGCACTAAATTAAAGTCGAACTTCCCTTTAATTTGAATAGTCAGTGTAGCACCATCTGCTGATGCACTCTTACTTAGACCCATTAGTTAACTCCTGCTCAGATTATCCATTCTTAATTAGTATTAAATATAACTTGTTAATGATAAATCACCAAAAATAAAACACCCTATGCACAAATTTGTTTTAGATTTGATATTATCTAGGCCATTGTTTATTTAACTTTTTAAATGCAGGTTAAGCATGAGTGATAGTAATCTCGTTTATTCAACCGAAACAGGCCGTATCAGCCAACCAAAACCAAGCACAGAAGTGGCTAGTAAAGTATTTAAAGACGGCGCCCTGCGCATCGAACGCCAAACCAAAGGCCGTAAAGGTAAAGGTGTTATGTTGGTAACTGGTATTGACAGCGAGCAACACGATTTAAAAAAACTCGCCAAAACCATTAAAAGTAAAATGGGCCAAGGCGGCGCGGTAAAAGACGGCATCATTGAAGTACAAGGCGACGACCGCGAAAAACTCAAAGCCATCCTCGAAGCACTCAAATTCAAAGTGAAAATTGCCGGAGGGTGAGCCGCCGGCTTGCCTATAAAAAGCAGAGACTTGATGACCTAATTGCATATCTGTACTTTCTTAATTTATGATCAATGTATTGTAATACAAAGAAAAACATTGGAGATAAAATTGTCTACCCACACAAAGAGAGCTTAAATGATATTAGATAATCTACCCAATAAAAAACTAGTCTCTGCTCTAAAAGCTAGTGCAGCTTTGGATATAGAGCTTTGTAAAGACGAATACCTAAGGTGCTTTTCTTACAAAGCTAATTGGGCGCCAGGGATAGACGTTGCTTCATATGAAAATGGTGGTGGTGATGAAATCGTCATTGTCATAAAAGGTGATGCTATTTTAATTAAAGGCTTCGATCATGAATCAGAAGTTAGTCCTCATGCTCAAGAAGAGTTTAGAATTTGGCCAGGGATGTATGAAGGGGCTCCTGAAGAACTGCTCGGCGTTTTAGATAACGATTTCTTCGAAATAGCTCATGTGACCTTTTGTTTTTGGCGTACTTCCAACTCAGGGTCATGGCAACAAGGAACTGTTAATTTCCAAAACAATGAAGATAACGGAGCTAGTTGGCTGCTCCCTGCAATCACTATAACTCCAGAATAT
The DNA here is from genome assembly GCF_014163985.1 of Pseudoalteromonas sp. SR41-4. Lineage (NCBI taxonomy): Bacteria > Pseudomonadati > Pseudomonadota > Gammaproteobacteria > Alteromonadales > Pseudoalteromonadaceae > Pseudoalteromonas > Pseudoalteromonas sp. SR41-4. Next base: position 5,151 of record NZ_JACJEI010000064.1, read on the forward strand.
TTTATTGAGTATGCGAAGGACTACTACCAAGATGACTTTAATAAAATAACACCAGCAAGGGTACACCAAGTATTCAGCGAATATGAATAGCACAAAACTTTATCGGTGCTGTTGATACAATAAAACAAAGTAATAAAGTAGCGTGGTAACTTGCTTCGCTTGTTCCTCGCGATTTAGCCACTCTCATTTTACCGCCAACGGCAGCGTTAATTTAACTGGAGCAACACTCAATTATGGATGATGTATCGAAGCAATTTAAACCAGTAAAAAAACGGTTTTATCTCGTATTACTATTAACTGTTGTATGCTTTTCAAGTGGCTTTATTCTTCAATATTTTGATATTAAGTTTCTAAATCCTTTTTATGGTGCATTAATCGGAGTGCTCATATTTAACGTTGGTATTTGGTTGTATTACTGGTGTCCAAAATGTAACTCTATTCCATTTGCATCAGGTAGTGAAGGCGTAGAAATCAGACCTAAACTCTGCCATAAATGTGGTGCTAAATTCAGGTCAAAATAAACTAATAGATAGCAGCAAAGCCAAAGGGACTAATGCGGAGCAATAAAAGACGGCATCATCGAAATACAAGGCGACGACCGCGAAAAACTCAAAGCTATACAAAAAGCACTTAAATTCAAAGTAAAAATTGCCGTGGGGGGAACCCCGGTTTTATGGTGTGTGGTACTTAGTCGTATGTAGTGGTATTTAATTAGTTGTCCGTGACGATCTGAGCGGCGGGATTAAGCGTGAAGCGGACAGTTAAGAATTTTGATATCTGAAGTCAAGATTTGTTGGCGAACTATACTTAATGTACTGAAACCCAACAATGGCAGATGCTGTATGGCTTAAAAGCAGTTTCAAAATGTATTACGTCACGTTATTAACTTAAACTACTCCCAACTAAAAAACTCCGTCATGAAGTTGAATCTAATATTGCTAATAACCAACTGGGTCAAGCCATTGCTGACCATGAAGAAACAATATCTCATTGTCCACATTGCGATTCACACGAATTAGATACTGACTATATTGAGAATTATCTGAGTTGGTTTAGAACCATGGAAGATAACACGGAATTCTCAGATCAAACATGGATAAAAGAGGCTTTATAAAATGAATTATCGCCTAGCCACACTTAACTACAACATAGCCATATATAAACAGTCGTTGTATTTGGTTTTTTTCAACAACTCGCGGGATTATTTCTTGTATTTTACAACAACAAAAAAACAACAAATATAAATCCCTTGATTTACATTTAGATACAGAGTTAGACTGAAAGTATTAAAAAACTCAAAGGAT
>NZ_JACJEI010000065.1:0-4937 GCF_014163985.1 Pseudoalteromonas sp. SR41-4
CTGAGTGACCAACAGAAGTAACTTATTTATAAGTTGCTTCGGCACAGTCAATTCAATATCGAAAGATATTAAATAAATTCAGAATTCATTGAGCTGTCGAAAGACAAAAAACTTTTAATTGAAGAGTTTGATCATGGCTCAGATTGAACGCTGGCGGCAGGCCTAACACATGCAAGTCGAGCGGTAACAGAGAGTAGCTTGCTACTTTGCTGACGAGCGGCGGACGGGTGAGTAATGCTTGGGAATATGCCTTTTGGTGGGGGACAACAGTTGGAAACGACTGCTAATACCGCATAATGTCTACGGACCAAAGTGGGGGACCTTCGGGCCTCACGCCAAAAGATTAGCCCAAGTGGGATTAGCTAGTTGGTAAGGTAATGGCTTACCAAGGCAACGATCCCTAGCTGGTTTGAGAGGATGATCAGCCACACTGGGACTGAGACACGGCCCAGACTCCTACGGGAGGCAGCAGTGGGGAATATTGCACAATGGGCGCAAGCCTGATGCAGCCATGCCGCGTGTGTGAAGAAGGCCTTCGGGTTGTAAAGCACTTTCAGTAAGGAGGAAAGGGTAGTCTTTAATAGAGGCTATCTGTGACGTTACTTACAGAAGAAGCACCGGCTAACTCCGTGCCAGCAGCCGCGGTAATACGGAGGGTGCGAGCGTTAATCGGAATTACTGGGCGTAAAGCGTACGCAGGCGGTTTGTTAAGCGAGATGTGAAAGCCCCGGGCTCAACCTGGGAACTGCATTTCGAACTGGCAAACTAGAGTGTGATAGAGGGTGGTAGAATTTCAGGTGTAGCGGTGAAATGCGTAGAGATCTGAAGGAATACCGATGGCGAAGGCAGCCACCTGGGTCAACACTGACGCTCATGTACGAAAGCGTGGGGAGCAAACAGGATTAGATACCCTGGTAGTCCACGCCGTAAACGATGTCTACTAGAAGCTCGGAGCCTCGGTTCTGTTTTTCAAAGCTAACGCATTAAGTAGACCGCCTGGGGAGTACGGCCGCAAGGTTAAAACTCAAATGAATTGACGGGGGCCCGCACAAGCGGTGGAGCATGTGGTTTAATTCGATGCAACGCGAAGAACCTTACCTACACTTGACATACAGAGAACTTACTAGAGATAGTTTGGTGCCTTCGGGAACTCTGATACAGGTGCTGCATGGCTGTCGTCAGCTCGTGTTGTGAGATGTTGGGTTAAGTCCCGCAACGAGCGCAACCCCTATCCTTAGTTGCTAGCAGGTAATGCTGAGAACTCTAAGGAGACTGCCGGTGATAAACCGGAGGAAGGTGGGGACGACGTCAAGTCATCATGGCCCTTACGTGTAGGGCTACACACGTGCTACAATGGCGCATACAGAGTGCTGCGAACTCGCGAGAGTAAGCGAATCACTTAAAGTGCGTCGTAGTCCGGATTGGAGTCTGCAACTCGACTCCATGAAGTCGGAATCGCTAGTAATCGCGTATCAGAATGACGCGGTGAATACGTTCCCGGGCCTTGTACACACCGCCCGTCACACCATGGGAGTGGGTTGCTCCAGAAGTAGATAGTCTAACCCTCGGGAGGACGTTTACCACGGAGTGATTCATGACTGGGGTGAAGTCGTAACAAGGTAGCCCTAGGGGAACCTGGGGCTGGATCACCTCCTTATACGATTTAGAACTTATTTGTTCGTAGTGTCCACACAGATGATTGTTAATTAGTGCGTATCCCTTTGGGATAACTAATTAATATGCTCTTTAAAAATTTGGAAAAGCTGATAATAAAATTCGTATAAATACAGTGTATTTGTACAGAGTTTTCAAAAGTAAAAAAGAATGATAGCAGTATCATTCAGTGCCATTTAATGAACGTTTACGTTTGTTGATTGGTATCTACTTTAGTATTCAATATTAACTTCTGGCGAAGTTAAACTGTCACGAAACAAAGACCCGTTTGGGTTGTATGGTTAAGTGACTAAGCGTACACGGTGGATGCCTTGGCAGTTGGAGGCGATGAAGGACGTATTAACTTGCGATAAGCCTAGTCAAGCTAGTAAAAAGCACTTGAGACTAGGATTTCCGAATGGGGAAACCCACCTGCTTGCAGGTATCGTTAACTGAATACATAGGTTAACGAGGCGAACGCGGAGAACTGAAACATCTAAGTACCCGTAGGAAAAGAAATCAACCGAGATTCCGAAAGTAGCGGCGAGCGAAATCGGAACAGCCCTTAAGCTTAATTGGTGTTAATGGAAGGCTCTGGAAAGTGCCACGATACAGGGTGATAGTCCCGTACATGAAAATCCCTTTTAAGTGAAATCGAGTAGGTCGGAGCACGTGAAACTTTGACTGAATATAGGTGGACCATCATCTAAGGCTAAATACTCCCAACTGACCGATAGTGAACCAGTACCGTGAGGGAAAGGCGAAAAGAACCCCTGTGAGGGGAGTGAAATAGAACCTGAAACCGTGTACGTACAAGCAGTAGGAGCCCACTTGTTGGGTGACTGCGTACCTTTTGTATAATGGGTCAGCGACTTATATTTTGTAGCGAGGTTAACCGAATAGGGTAGCCGTAGGGAAACCGAGTCTTAACTGGGCGACTAGTTGCAAGGTATAGACCCGAAACCCGGTGATCTAGCCATGGGCAGGTTGAAGGTTGAGTAACATCAACTGGAGGACCGAACCCACTAACGTTGAAAAGTTAGGGGATGACCTGTGGCTAGGAGTGAAAGGCTAATCAAACCGGGAGATAGCTGGTTCTCCCCGAAATCTATTTAGGTAGAGCCTCGGACGAATACTTACGGGGGTAGAGCACTGTTAAGGCTAGGGGGTCATCCCGACTTACCAACCCTTTGCAAACTCCGAATACCGTAAAGTAATATCCGGGAGACACACGGCGGGTGCTAACGTCCGTCGTGAAGAGGGAAACAACCCAGACCGCCAGCTAAGGTCCCAAAGTCATAGTTAAGTGGGAAACGATGTGGAAAGGCCCAGACAGCCAGGAGGTTGGCTTAGAAGCAGCCATCCTTTAAAGAAAGCGTAATAGCTCACTGGTCGAGTCGGTCTGCGCGGAAGATGTAACGGGGCTAAACTATGCACCGAAGCTGCGGATTCAGAATTTATTCTGAGTGGTAGGGGAGCGTTCTGTAAGCGGTTGAAGGTGTACCGGGAGGTATGCTGGACGTATCAGAAGTGCGAATGCTGACATGAGTAACGATAATGCGGGTGAAAAACCCGCACGCCGGAAGACCAAGGGTTCCTATCCCATGTTAATCAGGGTAGGGTAAGTCGACCCCTAAGGCGAGGCCGAAAGGCGTAGTCGATGGGAAACGGATTAATATTTCCGTACTTGGTATAATTGCGATGGGGGGACGGAGCAGGCTAAGCAAGCATGGCGTTGGTAGTCCATGTGAAAGTGAGTAGGCTAGCGACTTAGGTAAATCCGGGTTGCTGTTAGGCTGAGACACGAGACGAGTCACTAAGGTGATGAAGTTGCTGATGCCATACTTCCAGGAAAAGCCTCTAAGCTTCAGATTATACCGAATCGTACCCCAAACCGACACAGGTGGTCAGGTAGAGAATACTAAGGCGCTTGAGAGAACTCGGGTGAAGGAACTAGGCAAAATCGTACCGTAACTTCGGGAGAAGGTACGCTCCGATTGGTGATGAGACTTGCTCTCTAAGCTGATTGGAGCCGCAGTGACCAGGTGGCTGGGACTGTTTATTAAAAACACAGCACTGTGCAAAATCGCAAGATGACGTATACGGTGTGACACCTGCCCGGTGCCGGAAGGTTAATTGATGGGGTTATCTTCGGAGAAGCTCTTGATCGAAGCCCCGGTAAACGGCGGCCGTAACTATAACGGTCCTAAGGTAGCGAAATTCCTTGTCGGGTAAGTTCCGACCTGCACGAATGGTGTAACCATGGCCACGCTGTCTCCACCCGAGACTCAGTGAAATTGAAATCGCAGTGAAGATGCTGTGTACCCGCGGCTAGACGGAAAGACCCCGTGAACCTTTACTACAGCTTGGCACTGAACATTGAACCTACATGTGTAGGATAGGTGGGAGACTTAGAAGCAGAGACGCTAGTTTTTGTGGAGTCGTCCTTGAAATACCACCCTTGTAGTTTTGATGTTCTAACGTTGGCCCCTGAATCGGGGTTACGGACAGTGCCTGGTGGGTAGTTTGACTGGGGCGGTCTCCTCCCAAAGAGTAACGGAGGAGCACGAAGGTTGGCTAAGTACGGTCGGACATCGTACGGTTAGTGTAATGGTAGAAGCCAGCTTAACTGCGAGACAGACACGTCGAGCAGGTACGAAAGTAGGTCATAGTGATCCGGTGGTTCTGAATGGAAGGGCCATCGCTCAACGGATAAAAGGTACTCCGGGGATAACAGGCTGATACCGCCCAAGAGTTCATATCGACGGCGGTGTTTGGCACCTCGATGTCGGCTCATCACATCCTGGGGCTGAAGTCGGTCCCAAGGGTATGGCTGTTCGCCATTTAAAGTGGTACGCGAGCTGGGTTTAGAACGTCGTGAGACAGTTCGGTCCCTATCTGCCGTGGGCGTTTGAGAATTGAGAGGGGTTGCTCCTAGTACGAGAGGACCGGAGTGAACGAACCGCTGGTGTTCGGGTTGTCATGCCAATGGCATTGCCCGGTAGCTACGTTCGGAACTGATAAGCGCTGAAAGCATCTAAGCGCGAAGCAGGCCTCGAGATGAGTTCTCACTAGAGCTATAAGCTCTCTGAAGGGCCGTTGAAGACTACAACGTTGATAGGCAAGATGTGGAAGCATAGTGATATGTTAAGCTAACTTGTACTAATTACCCGTGAGGCTTAACCATACAACGCCAAACGCGTTTTATGTGATAGTTGATAGCGCAAGAAGTTAATAGACTAAAGTAGATTTACTGAAAACTTTATTATCAGAATTCCAAATTT
>NZ_JACJEI010000066.1:0-4920 GCF_014163985.1 Pseudoalteromonas sp. SR41-4
TTCTATTACTTCAAAACGGAAACTTGAAATTTCAGGTGAATATTCAAAGTTACTAGGCATGCTGAATACATATTCTCCTTTCGGTATATTTCTTATGCTAGCAGGCCAAAACTCATGAGTATTAACAGGTGAATTAAGCTTATCGTATGCAGTAATTTTAACCTGCACACCTACAGGTATCTCACAGCTATTTTCTATCACACCCACGCCACCCATGAACCAACATGGCTTATGGGCTGAGTTACACTTATCGACAAATTTTCCATTTACATTTTTCACAGAAATTGCCTGGATATTACATTCAGACATAGCAAATCCACTAAAAAAAATTAATGAAAAAATTAAAATTGAAATACGCATCAGCAGCCCACATCATCAATAGATAATTCGAAGGATTTGGCTAAAAAACTTTGGGTATCCATTATGACTCAGTCCTTTAAATCTAAGTTGTTTAGATGCATAGTAACCGAGCGGGTAAACCTATGCAACACATTGAAATATTGACTAAATCGTCAATAACTTAATCATTAGCAACAACACTTCCTAAAATTCAAAAACTTAACATCAAGGCAGTTTTAAAATAAATTTTTATCTAACTAATCCTCGAGTGATATTCGCATTTTTATCTAACCTCATCATCTTTTCTGTTTGTTCAATAGCTGCGCCAAGCTCTTCACTTGCAAGACCAAGTTCTGTACTTGCTCTCTTAATTGATGATTCTCGGCTGAGGTAGTCTCGAACATTTGCTGTAAAGCCGCATAAGCTTTCGATAACTCTTTGCTTTGCAACTCTTGCTGCTGTTGAAATTCTGTTACAGATTTTAGTAACTGTGACTCTAATTCCGTCATTTATTTTTTCTCCATCTCGACTACGTTCTGGCCGTTTGATTCCCATTGCTGGCTGAGTTTCCTGTTTTTCGGAAACAGTATGTATTGCTTGCCGCTTTGCTCTACGAGCTTCACCCCGAACGTTTGATTCTGTAACGATTTCAAGGTTTGTTCTTGTTGCTGTATCGCTGCTAAGTTCTCGGCTATCTTGTTGCTTTGATACCACAGAACCCCCTGCATCGAGACTAGAACGATTATTATCGTTAGGAGCAAGTACATCCATGTGCTCAGGGCTGTTGATCTCATGCTGGACGCTTGAGAGCGCAATTCCTGCGTTACTGCGTGGATATCTGCGCTGATTATGCTCTGAGAGCCTTTTAATTCCCTCTGCAAGCTCTTGGTGTGCTCGTTGAATTCGTTGCTCAGTCGCAGCTTCGTAAGCCTTAGCTGCTCGTTCGATTGCTGCTCCAGTTTCTTCGTTAAATTTAAAATCTCGTTCATAGATAGCCCCTTTGAGCCGTATGTTTTTGCCGCCATCTGGATCAGCAATTGATATTGAATTCTTGGTTTCTCTGGCGACCGAAAAACCCGCATCAGATAGCGTTTTAACCACGTCTGCGCGATTAGTGATTAACCCGTTAGCCATGACCGTCATTAGGCTGCTTGTAATCGTTTCAGCTGCTTTTTTTCGGTTTTCAGGTAGGTTACGTGGCGTAACCAATGAACGATGATTTAAGGGGCTGTCAGGATCAGTCAATTTGTATGTGTGATTAGTAATGTTTTTCCAGTTATTAACCCGCTTTAAATCGCGTTTGTGATACCACGGCTGCAAGCGTTTACCGCTCTGTAGCTCGATGTTAGGCATCACAAAATTCAGCTCTAGGCGATCTTTGTCTCGATGTTCAACCCATAAACATGCGTATTGATCTCCGTCCATGCCTGGGAGAAGTATCTTTTCAAAATCTGACATGATTTTGTCTTTAGATTCTCGGTCTAAATCGGGTTCTGAAAATGACAAAACACCACTCGTATATTTCTTGGCATACGGGCTAGCGTCAATGATGGCAATGATCGCCTCAGGATCACCTCTATCGAGGGTTGCTTGCTCACGGTCGCGCTCTTTGCCCAGCAAATAATCAATCGGGCCATTACCGACGCCTGAGCCCCTTGCGTGAAATTTAACAATCATTTGAATGCCCCTTTTTGATTTCAGCCAAGTGTCTTTCAATGCTCACAAGCTCAGTAATGACGCGACTTTTGTCGATGCTGCTCCACTTACCTTGGTTCACTGCGCGAGCTATCTGGTTTAAATTGTTCCCGACACCAGTCAACTGGCGTTGCAGCTCTGGGCTGACTGTGGGCAATGGTGCGGCTCGTTTCGCTGGAACGCCAAGGCATGTCTCACGAATCCACTCTGCCAAGCGCAGTTTTGTAGAACGTTCGATTAGCGTGTCGTATTCAGCATCAGTGCAGCGGATCTTAATGACTCGTTCGCGCTTTTCCATTACTTGGCCGCCTGAAATACGGCCTCAGCAAGCCTTTCAATCGCTGATTTATCCAAATTTAGGCTTGAGTCTGGATGACCAATCAAACGCTTTAGCGTGTTGATGTCCTCACGGTTAAAAGTAACTGTTACTGTTATCGCTGATTTTCGAGCACGATAAGCGGCCTGCTTTTCGGCTGCGGTCATTGCACGGCCAGTTACTGGACGGCCACGCTTAGATTTCTGTGGGATTAAATCAACAGTACGATCATCAAATTTATCTTTCATGTTAGGCTCCTGTTTGATTTAAAGAGTCGCGCTTTTAAAGCCATTTTCGATAATCATCTGAACTCTGGGTTCATTGATTAACCAGCGAGAACCCTCACTTTTCCAAGTGCCATTAGCTTGCTGATATTCGACATCTGCAACACGGCTGATGAAACCCAAGTTAGTCGAATAAACTTTCTCGACTGCGCATGATGTACGAATATTTTTGTTTTCGTTGTATGTGTAATCAAGCATATGTTGCAATCCTATTTAGAGTAACAGTTACGATAAAAGTTAAGGTTTTGATCAGGCTCTCAGGGGGTTTCGGGGGGGATTTATCACCCCTGAACCAGACACACAGATGACCAAAGGAGCGAAGCGACTGTAGGGCACTCTGTGTATGCTGGCTTAAAGCACTAGAGACAGTATAAATCACTAATCAATAACTAGCAAGATTTTAGTAACAGTTACTTTATTTGATATATTTTTGGAGGGGTAATGACTAAGTAACTAATTCAGAGGGGATAAGGGTGTTATATTTTTCTAAGTAAGATATGGGATAGTAACAGATAAGGTAACTGTTACTAAAAGAGATGGGCTATTATCTGATATGGCTTGTTTCACGATCGCTATTTGGGTGTGTGTTGTCTAGCAGAGAAAAAGCACCCCTTTCGGGGCTATTATCTGATATGGCTTGTTTTCGCGATCGCTATTTTGAAATCTGAGAGTATTTGCTTACGGTACTGGCTGAGATTTTAAGATCCTCGGCTATAACTGCATGGCTATAACCTTTATATTTTAGGCTGTGTACGGCCTCCCATAGCTCCCAGTTAACCTTGTTTGTCCCTAGCGGCCTACCGCCACCCTTTGATTTTCTACCGCCCTTAGCGCCTTGTCTGGCTTGCCATGCGCTAAAACCTGCGGCACTAAACTTCTTGTGCGTCCAACTAGCAATTGATTTGGCTGTGGCTCTAACTTCAGATAATGGTAACGGTGACGTAAACTCACGGTTGTTATACCCCTCCGCCCTTGTTAAAACAGCCTCATGCCAGCGCTCGTACTCTGGATAGCCCTGCCTAATAGCTTTAAAAGCCCATTTCGAGAGGTAATCGAATAGATTGCAGTTTCGACCTAGCCCATTGCTAGGTAGTCGCTTTGAGCCGCTGTAGACGCTTAAATCGAGATAGTCGGCTAACCAGTCCAGTGTGTATGGATTTGGCTCCCAAACAGAAACGAGCCAATGTGGATTTAACGGGTTTTTGCAGATCAGGCCTGTGTACCCCTCATCTGCGCCCAATTTAGCCCTTAGGGCTGATTCTACGGCAGCAGCATAGCGCAAAGCCTTACTACTTCCATCGGGTGCGGTTCTTACAGGAATTTCTAGGCCGTAAATTAAGTGGGCGTGACCATTTTCACGATTTGTAGCAACTATATTTGGTGCCGGTGCGCCCAAATCATCCCAACACATAGTTGCACCAAGACGATCTATATCAAACACCAACCAATATTTATGCGTCGGTCCGTTATGTTGTATGTACCGAAATTTAGAAGCCTTGCTAGATGAAACGATTTTCAATCCAGTTGACAAATCATCTGTGTGATATGGTTTTTTTGGTAAGCGCTGTTCAAACAACGTTAATTGATGGGCTGTATTCAAAAACCACCGCTCAAATGGCGGTTATTAGGTTGATATGTATGATCCATGTGTTAATATTCTCTTAGGATTTATCCTGACCCTGAACTCACATATCTTCCGCCAAGTTGATTGATGTGATTCGGGGTTTTGTTTTTCTAGCGTTAGATTACGCTATCTAAGCTTTTTTGCAGCTATTACTTAGAAAAATCATTTTATTAAAGTGAAAGTTACAGGGTAAAAATGATCACTAGCGTAACTTCTCAACTTCTTAGCTAAAGGCATTTTGGGAAACAAGCCATCTATCATGTAGGTCATAATCTCAGTTGGAATCATTTTTATCTTCCCATCATCAATCAGCTTACAAATAACTTCTGCGGCTTCTTCAGAAATATTATTCCAAAAAACTACACCTTTATTGTTAGGATCCCTTAAGGCCAACTTTCCATCAAATCCCTCAACATGCTTAGAAAGATCAGAAAAAGAAGTTTTATCGTAATTTGCAATACACTCTATTATTCTATTTTCCATTATAATTAAATCTCCAATTATTTATTACAATATAGTGGGTTACCAAACTTTAACTTCTATTACTTCAAAACGGAAACTTGAAATTTCAGGTGAATATTCAAAGTTACTAGGCATGCTGAATACATATTCTCCTTTCGGTATATTTCTTATGCTAGCAGGCCAAAACTCATGAGTATTAA
>NZ_JACJEI010000067.1:0-4457 GCF_014163985.1 Pseudoalteromonas sp. SR41-4
CGCTTACCGCTTACCGCTTACCGCTTACCGCTTACTGCTTATTCCCTATTTTTTCAATTAATGATAGCGCTGTCATTTTATCTTTTATATGATGGTGGTGAATAAATAATAATAAATAACAGATTACGTGGGGGGAAATGCGTAGTCTTAGGGTATACAACGAGGAGAGAGCAATGGATTTTAAAAAGCGAACTTTAGCGAGTTTGATCGCGATAATGCCATTAATGGCACAGGCGCAGTTTTCGCAAACTGATGTGAATAACTTTGCCAAAGAGACCACTCTGACATTTGCTGTGGTAGATAACTTTCATAATAAAGACGCTGGTTTTTTAGGAACTATTACACTAAACAACCAATCTGATGTTGCACTTCCTGCAGGTGAAAGTGACTGGCAGTTGTATATTCACTCAGTTCGTAAGATCAGTACTGAGCTAGTTGCGGGTTTAAATATTGAACACGTAAATGGTGATTTACATCGCATTACCCCAACTAAAAACTTTACAGGGTTAGCTTCAGGTAAAAGCTTAGTACTTGAGTTTGACGCTCAAGTTTGGGTGGTTGCTTATTCTGATTTTATGCCACGTGCTTTTTTTGTATCTGGTGATAATAAACCGGCTATTTTTGCAAATACTGACAGCGAAGATATGACCCAGTTTGTTGCACCGTTCGAGCGTGAAAATCAACTGCGTCGTTATAACGAGCCAAAAGATTTAACGGTATTAGTCACCCCAAAAGTGCGTTTTGAGCGTAATCAACAAACGACAAGTCAAGTATCGCAACAAGACGCATTAAAGCGGATCATTCCAAAGCCACAAAAAGTAGAGTTTAATCGCGGTACTGCAACACTTGATAGCAGCTGGCAGATCACTTTCCAAGGTCAGTTAAAGAACGAAGTCATGGTGTTTATGCAAGATTTGCAAGATGACTATGGCCTGACCTTAAAAGCCCAGCCAGATCACATCAAACTAGCAAAAGAAAAACTGATCAGCTTAAAAGTAAATCCACAGTTGGCCGGTGGTAAATCAGAAAGTTACACTCTTGAAATAGATGACGATCGTATTGAAATTGTTGGGAGTGATAATGCCGGTGTCTTCTATGCCATGCAGAGCTTACTTAATCTACTCCCGGCAAATAGCCAAGGTACTGTAGACATTCCACAACTTGAGATTGAAGACAGCCCTCGTTATACCTGGCGTGGCATGCACTATGATAATGGCCGCAATTACCACGGCAAAGACGCTATGTTCAAATTGGTTGAGCAAATGGCGCGTTATAAAATGAATAAACTACATTGGCACTTTTCAGAAGATGAAGGTTGGCGCTTAGAAATTCCAGGATTACCAGAGCTAACTGATATTGGTGGTTATCGCTGTTTTGACCTTGAAGAAAAAGAATGTCTGTTAACACAGCTAGGAACCGGGCCATTTAAATCGGGCTCAGGTAATGGTTACTTAACCCGTAGCGAGTTTATTGAATTACTAACATTTGCTAAAGACCGCCATATTCAAATCATTCCTGAAATTGAAGGGCCGGGGCATGCTCGAGCATCAATCAAAGCAATGGAAGCGCGTTATCATAAGCTTGCTGATGAAGCTCAAAAAACAGCTAAAAGTAACCTTATTAATAAAAAGAATCCAGGAAAAGAAACGCAGCAAGTCGATATTAGTGCAGCGACACAATATTTATTGAGCGATCCAAAAGACACCTCGGTATATATGACGGTGCAAAACTACAAAGATAACTCGATGAACGTATGCATGGATTCAACCTATGCTTTTTTAGATAAGGTTACCTACGAATTACAACAAATGTACCGCGAAGCCGGTGTGCAATTGACTAACCTACACTTTGGTGGCGATGAAGTGGGTGCCGGTTCATGGGTTGGCTCGCCAATATGCCAAGCAATGTTTGCCGACCCCAATAATGGGGTTGCCGGTGCCGCAGATCTAAAACCTTACTTTACACAACGTGTGGCCAAGTTACTTGAAAAGCGCGGTATTTCGCCAGGTGCATGGGAAGATGGTTTAATGTATGACCGCACTAACCCGTTTAAGCGCGATGAATTTCCAAATAAAACCTTTACAGCAAACGTCTGGGACAATATTTGGGAGTGGGGTGTTGCAGATAGAGCTTACCGCCTTGCCAATGCAGGTTATCAAGTTATATTATCGCATGGTACACACTTATACTTTGACCATCCTTATGAAGCTCACCCAGAAGAACGTGGATATTATTGGGCAACTCGCTATACCGATACTAAAAAAGCATTTAATTATATGCCAGACGATGTGTATGCCAATGCCGATTACACCCGAACACGGGAGCCGATAGATAACCTTGAAGCTTTAGTTGGTCGTCCACTACCAAAATTAGAAAAGCCAGAAAACATCTTAGGTATGCAAGGACAAGTTTGGTCTGAAACTATTCGAACCGAAGATCAAGTATTGGCAATGATATTCCCGCGAATTCTGTCTGTTGCTGAGCGTGCATGGCATAAAGCACCATGGGAAGGCGAGCAGGTTGATCGTAAAAGCCAAGAAAAAGACTGGGCGCAATTTTCTGCTGCAGTTGGTTTGAAAGAGCTTACAAAGTTGGCAAATGCAGGTGTAACTTTGAATTTACCTGTACCTGGAGGTGTGATCAACAATGGTAAGCTTGAGATTAATACGCCATTTGCATATTTAAATACCGAGTATAGTTTAGATAATGGCGCGAGTTGGCAGCAATATACAGCTCCGATCAGTGTTTCTGAACAGCAGTCTGTGGCATTACGTAGTAGCTTAAATAGTAAACTGAAGAGCAGAATTACTCATATAAATTAATATATTAGTAACTAATTACGTTTTGAAAGGGCCATAAAGGCCCTTTTTTGTGCCGTTGTAAAATAAATTGTTACTAGTAATATGGCTGTAATTAACGTAAAGTTTTATGGCAGCGCTGTCATTTTTGTTTCGACATTGTCATTTAAATGTCGCCAAAGTGTTATAAAGTACAGCAACGCTAATCGTCGATTTAAGTTTTTTTGAACTTAATTGCAATAAATAATTACAACGATAGCTCGCAACAAGAAGAAGTTTTATGGAAGCCACTGTGTCAAAAATAAACAAACAAAGTAACTTTATACCCATGGCCATTGTTGCCACTTTATTCTTCATCCTAGGTTTTGCAACCTGGTTGAACGGTTCACTAATGCCATACTTAAAACAAGTATTACAGCTTAGTCCATTTCAAGCGTCACTGATTTTATTCTCGTTTTATATAGCTGTTACTTTTACTGCAGTGCCATCGGCAATGATCATTCGTAAAGTTGGTTATAAAAATGGTATGGCACTCGGTATGGCAACCATGATGGTGGCAGGTTTGTTATTTATTCCAGCTGCAAAAACTCAAGTGTTTGCTTTGTTTTTGTTTGCGCAGTTGGTTATGGGGGCTGGTCAAACCTTGTTGCAAACAGCAGTAAATCCGTATGTTGTTAGGATTGGGCCTGAAGAGTCAGCTGCTGCACGTGTTAGTATCATGGGGATATTAAATAAAGGCGCAGGCGTGATTGCGCCAATCGTTTTTACAGCATTAATTTTAAGTGACTTTACTGGCCTCGTTGGTAAAGATTTATCACAAGCTGAAATTGATTCAATGGCGAATAGTTTAATTTACCCTTATTTAGGGTTAGCGCTATTTATTGGTGCACTGGCATTTGCCGTGACAAAGATGCCATTACCAGAGCTTGTTGATGATGAGGAGCAAGGTGCTAAAGGGCAAGTAAAAGAAGCGCTTTCCCATCCAAGTCTTGCACTAGGTGTGCTTGCTTTGTTCGTTTATGTAGCCGTGGAGGTGATTGCAGGCGATACCATTGGTACTTTTGCGTTATCGCTAGGTGTTGAAAAATATAGTGTCATGACCTCTTATACGATGGCTTGTATGGTGCTGGGTTATATCTTAGGTATTGCACTTATACCACGTGTTATTTCGCAGCAAACTGCATTGAGTTTGTCTGCTATTTTAGGCTGCGTACTAACTCTTGCCGTGGTATTTAGCGATACTAGTTCAGTGGTTGTCGCAACAGCGCTTGGTTTAGAGGTACAATTACCAGATACACTATTGATGATAGCTGTGTTAGGATTTGCGAATGCTATTGTATGGCCTGCGGTATGGCCGTTAGCGTTGTCTGGGTTAGGTAAATTAACCAGTGTTGGTTCTGGTCTGCTTGTAATGGGTATCGCCGGTGGTGCGTTTGGACCACTATTTTGGGGTCTAGCAAGCGGTGGTGTGGATTCTGCCGAGGCTCAGCAGGGCGCTTATATCGTAATGTTACCTTGTTATTTATTCATCCTTTTCTATGCTGTAAAAGGGCACAAGATGAAAAGCTGGAAATAAGATTAAAGTTGAAAGGTTCAAGGTAAAAGTTTAGCTTTGTAGAACCTAGAACCTAGAACCTAGAACCTAGAACCTAGAACCTA
>NZ_JACJEI010000068.1:0-4247 GCF_014163985.1 Pseudoalteromonas sp. SR41-4
GGTTTTAAGTGTTAGGTTTTAAGTGTTAGGTGTTAGGCCTGCAGCCCGAAGCTCGTGCCCCCGAAGCCCGCGGCCCATACCCCGTTGGCCAGGTAGCCCAAAACGAAAAAAAGCCGCATAAATGCGGCTTTTAGGCTTAATCCCTAATAGGAACTAACAAAAATTAACCGTTACCACCAGTACCACCAGTACCACCAGTAGATGTTGGACATGTAAACTGGAATGCTTGAGTTAATGCGTCAGCATTAGCACCTTCAATTGTAAATGTGTTCGCACCTTCAACAGGTAAACCACGGAAGTTAACAGTAACATCGTAGTTTTGACCTTCACGTAGGTTAGTTAACTGGAAGTTACCATTCGCATCTTTAATCGCAGATCTTGCAGCTTTGCCAGCACGTTTAAATGAAACAGTTGAATTAGTAACATTCACCGCTACATCAGCATCGTTCGAACAAGCACCTGTAAGAGTTAATTCTTTATTAACTAAAGTAAATGGTGCTACAGGAGTTACAGCAACAGTGCCACAAACACCAACTTCTGTTTGTGAGTCAAACCATGTTCCACCTTCACGGTCAAAAAGTCTAACTCGAGCAGTTGCGCCATCATATACACCGAAGGCCGTTGCTAACGCAGCTGGTACAACAGTCTTTGAAGTTGCACCACCACGGATGAAGTTAAACGCATATGCATCTGATGAGTCTGCTAGTACAAATAACCCACCTGCAGGAATAGTACCTGAAGTAACATTTACAGAAAAGCCGTCAGTACAAGTATTCGCATTGCGGTTAACAGAGAACCACGTTAAGTGGTCTGTTTCAAAGCTTACTGTACCAGTACCTTGTGTAACTGCGAAGTCATCTGCAGACCATTGGCCTGTTTCATCATCGAACGACTTAACAGTAAGTGTTTCGCCAGCAGCTAAATCTGTAGGTGCTGCTAGTGTTACTTTTAATGTGTCACCAGCAAACTTCTTAACTTTAGTGTCACCCACTAATAAGTTTACATCAGCAACCGAAACTGGCACTAAAACATTTGCGCTAGTGTTATCAGCATTTAGACCTTCAGGGATCACTGATGATTTAGTTGAAGATGCTGGATCTGTACCTACAACACTCAATGATACTGAATCACCAGTTACAGCTTCGCCTGCAGCATTTTGAAGAGTAATACCAGTTGGTAAGGTTGCAGTAGCTAAAGAAGCACCTGAATCACCTGAAACTACAGCATCAGCAATGATTGGAGCCGTGGTTGTTGAACCGCTAATATCAGTAGAAGCTTTTACAACGCTTGCAAGGCCTGCAGTATCTGTTGAGGTCAATTGGAACTGAGCTGGTAATACAGATAGTTCGTCTTCGTTAGATAAGTCAACTTTGAAAGATCTGGTTATAAAGCCTGCAGCAGAAACAACTGCCGTCACACTTGATAACTCAGAGCCACTCTTAACAGTAACAATAAAGCCACCATCTTCAGTAGTCTTTTTAGTCTGAACCGCGTTGCCATCTACATCAACAATGTTCGTTGATGGCGCGCCATTTTCCACAAATCTTACTGTTGCATCTGCAATTGCATCTGAGTCGCTATTAACTACAGATACATTAACTATAAAGTTAAGTTCAGTTGGTGTTTGAGGTGGAACAACCACTACTGGATCAGGTCCTGGTCCAGGTGGTGTGTAATCATTACCATCGTCATCACTAAAACAACCAGTTAGAGCAAATGCAGAAGCTACAGACAATGCCAATAGCGATTTTTTGTTAGTAAACATAGGGAGTCCTTTTATTCCTTTATAATAAACAATCAATAAACTAAGATTTTTTATACTCGTTACAATATTAGCGTTTACTTTAGGAAAGTATAGCCATAACGCAACAAAAATGAGCAAAAAAACAACATTTTTTACTTTTTGTCAAAAATAGAGCTAATCGCTCTATAGTAATTAATCAGTTCGTTACATAATATAGACTAACTACATATTTGTACAATAGTTAGTCTAATAAAAATTTGTTACCGATATTTTAAATACACTTCTTTTAACCTTGGTAAATGTTTATAAACATAATCACTCGATAAGCGACCTTGATTAAAGAATGTTTTATCTAAGCCAATTATTGAACTTGGTGCGTATAACTGGTTAAAAACCAATTGATTATGCGACTTACCTACTTGCGTACCAATACTATGGCGGTAGGCCTCATTACCTTTAACTTGGCCAAAACGAGTAACCGACATATCTTTACGCGGTGATAACGGTATGCTTATCGCAGCACCGGCTCTTTGCGCACTTGAGTCTTCAAAGAATACAGCTAAGTAGCTATCACCAAACCAAAAACGTGATTCTAGCTTGTAACCACTATCTTCATACCAAAAATCACCAGCTTGGGCATGCAAAGTAATATCTTGCTCTACCCAATTATATTGATAATTAAACATTTGGTAACTGCGGCTGCCGCGGTAATCCTGGTACTGAAAAGAGCCAAATTTAAAGCTAACTTTATGCCTACCAGCATCACTTAGCCAAGCTGTTTCATTACTAATACCTCGGTAGTCATAAAAGTCTTTGATATAGCCAACTTGGGTTTGGTTGTAAAAACCAAACGGTAGCTCAAAAGTTTGATAGAACAAAGCACGATCAAACTGTGTTTCTTTACGGTAATTTTTAAACGGCTTATTTTCAGCGTAATCATCACTATTAGCAACATTTACTTGGCCACCTAAAATAATGCCGCCACCTTGCCATAAAGGCACCTCTAAATCAGCTCTAATGGCGGCTGAGTAATCTAATACTCCAAGCTCAGTTGCATAGGTATTACTTATGGTTGGCGCTATTGTTAAACGCGGTTTAAAGTATGGCGAACTAGCATCTGTAGTTCCCACCCAAACCAAACCATTTGGCTCTAGAGCGGCCCCTTGGGTAATTAATAAATCAGGCGAAATATTGTTAGTAATAAATTCTTTATAATTATCAACGGTACCAACAACATTAAGTAATGCTAAATCATATTTGTTTAGTTGTACGCTAAATTCAACACCTTCAAGTGTTATTAACTCAGCAACACGCCCTAGTACTAATCCTAACGCATCAATATCGTTACGATTAAAAATTGAGTTTTCAAATTTAACAAACAACTGATTGTTATTGTTAAAAGCAACACTAACATTTTCAAAACCATCTTCCACCAATGCTAGCTTCAAGTTAACAGACTGAGAGTTCAACTGATTTAATTCAGCTTGTTGCCCTGTATTATTTGTAATCTTTGCAGTAGTACGCGCTTCTGGCTTAACGGTAGGTAAAGTGTAGTCATTTTGCGTTTGTATTTTTACAGCATCAGGATTAATAGATGCATCGCCTTTACTCGCAACAGGTACATTAGCAGTATTGTTTTGCACATCTGGCGCAGCTTTAACAGGCTGCTGGTAACCTACCTCATCACTCAGTGGTAAGGTAAAGTTGATACCCCAATAATTGCTGGTATCTTCAGAAAATTCAGTATTGCTATAAAAACGGCTTGTTAGAGTAATTTCACCAATATCATATAACCACTCTTTTGGTATGGTTAGTCGCGCAGCTGCATTAACGGCCTCAGAGTCGTATTCAGTGAGTAAACTAAACCATTTAAACGGTTGCCATTCAATACCTGCAAAAGCACCGTCCATCTGGCCAATAATACGATCACTTGAACCAACCCCCGCACTAAATCTAAAGTCCCATAGTTCCTTTGAAGCAACCGCATAAAAAGTTTTATATTTATTAGAAGCACCCTCAAAGTCTTTTGCGCCTATGGCAAAACTAAACCAATCTAGAGGAATATACGGCACTTGGTACTTTATATTAAATGATAAATCCCTTCTCTGTCCTCGACCCTCTGAGTAAAAAATATTATCATGCATAGTATTTGATGCTACCAGACCACTTACCTCCACCCCCTCAAACAACCCTGCACTCAATATAAAGTTATGACCATCTATATATTTAGTCCCAATATCTAACTGGTTATTATGACCAACATCAACAATGCCAGCATCCATTACTTCTGCATTAGGGATGTTAATTAAGCCGGTATAACCTGCAAATGATTGATAATGTTTTATTTCATCAGCGGCAATGGGTAAGCTTAATGCAGCTGCACAGCTTAAAAACAACGTATTCAATTTAGGCATGGTGTGATCCGAGTCCGAGTTAGTATTATTAAATCCATCAATTCCTAGGTTCTAGGTTCTAGGTTCTAGGTTCTAGGTTCTAGGTTCTA
>NZ_JACJEI010000069.1:0-3445 GCF_014163985.1 Pseudoalteromonas sp. SR41-4
CTGTAACGTTCGCATCTGGGGTATACACAAAGGTACCCGCGGCTTGGTCAAACACCACTTGCCCTGAGCTTGGCGCTCTGACTAAGTTAATCGTGCCCGTTGGGATGGTGTCTTCCACATCACTGGCCAGTGAACGCACATTGGTCACTGCTGATGCGGTGTCTTCATCCACACTTAAGCTGATAGCTTGTACCTCAGGGAGGTCGTTCACTGGGGTAATAGTGACTGTCACTGTCGCCGCTGTCGAGGTATTCAATGCCGCATCTTTTACCGTATAAGTAAAGGTGTCTGTCCCCGTTACGTTGCTGTTCGGTGTATACGTGGCAATGCCGTTGGTGATACTTACCGTGCCTTTACTCGCGGGTAATACGATGGCCGCTGAAGCGACCACTAGGTCATTTTCTGCATCACTGTCATTCGCTACCAAGCTAAAGTTCACTGGCGTGTCTTCTGCAGTGGTGGCACTGTCATCCATGGCAACCGGTGCATCAGCAACCGGCGTTACCGTAAGTGTTACTGTCTGTACCGCCGATAACGCACCTGCGCTATCACGAACTTGGAAGGTGAAGCTGTCGCCGTGGTTTTCACTGCCGTCATGTTGATAACTAAAGCTACCATCGCTGTTTAAGCTGACACTACCAAATTGTGGTTGACTGACCAGCTCTGCGCTGAGTGTGTCGCCTGCATCATCATCGCTGGCGTTACTTAATAACCCGTTTGCAAGTGCCACGGTTAAAGTCGCGGCTTCATCGAGGTTAAACGCGAAGTTTTGCCCTACCGGCGCATCGTTGGTGTTGGTAACCTCTAATGTAAATGGCGTTAAGCTGGCGCTATCTGTGCCATCGTTAACACTGATAGTAATAGCCGCGTAGCTGCCTACATCCTGGTTCTGTGGCGTGCCCGCTAATTCGCCCGTGCTGGTGTCAAAGCTTGCCCAACTTGGCTTATTAATGATGCTAAAAGTATGGGTATCTTGCGTATCGCTGTCTGTAAGGGTGGGTATAAAACTATACGCTGCATCTTCAGCTGTAGTTGTACTTGGTGAACCACTTAACACCGGTACGACGTTGTATTTTTTAGTTACTGTGGCAGTTACTGCTGCGCTGGCATTGCCTGCGGTGTCTGTAACTATTGCTGAGAACGTTAACACTCCCTCAGCCAATGTTGTAACATCGATACCTGTAATTTGCTGCGTAACAGCACTAATCGTTGCGTTACCAGTAACAGCATTACTGCCATCACTTACCTGGTAACTAAGCGAACCACTTCCTTCAAGCCCAGTAAAACTAACACTCATTGCAGATTCGTTATCCGCATTAATTAAGCTTTGATCAACGCTAACTGCATGCCCAGTTGGGGTGGTATTATCTAAAGTAATTGAGCTGGTCGCCGCAGGTGAAGTATTCCCTGCACTGTCAGTTTGCGTTACCGATACTGTTAAAGTGCCGTTATTAAGTGCACTTATATCTAACTCACTGCCGCTAAGCGTCCAATTACCACCACTACCAGCTGTAACCGTGGCATTTACAACGCCAATATCAACCTTAACTGCAGCGCCTGATTCTGCCCCAGAGCCGGTTATCAATACACTATCATCTTCACTAGCGTTAACGATGCCATCGACTTCGATTGGCGTATTAATAGTAACAACTGACGGTGCACTGTTATCCAAGGTTATCGTCGTCGTTGCCGCTGGTGAAATATTACCTGCGCTGTCAGTTTGCGTTGCTGATACCGTTAATGTGCCATTATTTAATGCACTGATATCTAACTCATTACCACTGAGAGTCCAATTACCGTTGCTATCAGCAGTCACGGTGGCATTTACACCGCCAACATCAACCTTAACTGCAGCGCCTGATTCAGCCCCAGATCCTACAATTAATAACGCATTATCTTCAGCGGCATTAACAATGCCATCAACAGCAATCGGCGTTGTAATAGCCAATGCATTTGGCGCAACATTATCTAAGGTTATAGTGGTTGTCGTTGCAGATGAAATATTTCCTGCGCTATCGGTTTGCGTTGCAGATACTGTTAATGTGCCATTATTTAACGCGCTAATGTCTAATTCACTGCCGTTAAGTGTCCAGTTACCGCTGCTATCAGCTACCACAGTGGCATTTACGCCGCTAATACCCACTGTCACTGTTGCGCCAGCTTCTGCTCCTGACCCTGTGATCAACACAGCATTGTCTTCAGCCGCATTTACAATACCATCTACTGCAATCGGCGTTGTAATAGCCACCGCATTTGGTGCGATGTTATCTAATGTAATTGAAGTTGATGCGGCCGTTGAGATATTGCCCGCATCGTCGGTTTGTGTTGCCGAAACTGTCAATATGCCATTATTTAGAGCGCTGATATCCAGCTCATTACCTGATAATGTCCAATTACCACTTGAGTCTGCGGTAGTCGTTTTAGTAACCCCACCGATACTCACAGTTACTGTTGCACCTGACTCTGCTCCCCCGCCTTGGACTAATACATCATTATCCTCCGCAGCGTTAACTTTACCATCCCCCTCAATAGGCGTAATAAAGGTTGGTGCGTTTGGTGCTTGGTTATCCAACGTTATTGTTGTAGTTGCAGCTATTGAGACATTACCTGCGCTATCGGCCTGAGTTGCCGAGACCGTCAGCGTACCATTATTCAGCGCACTGATATCCAGCTCGTTGCCCGATAATGTCCAATTACCACTTGAATCTGCAGTGGTGGTTTTAGATATACCATCAACATTTACTGTAACTGTTGCACCTGACTCTGCGCCAGATCCTTGCACTAGTACATCGTTATCTTCAACAGCATTAACTTTGCCGTCGCCTTCAATTGGCGTAGTAATCGTCAATGCATTTGGCGCTTGATTATCCAACGTAATTAATGCGGTTGCCGTAGTCGAGGTGTTACCCGCCGCATCACTTTGTGTGGCGCTGACGGTGAGCGTGCCATTATTAAAGCTGCTGACATCAAACTCACTACCACTGATAGTCCATGCCCCAGAGCCATCAGCCGTTACGGTACGTGATAAGTTATTCGCGCCATCGCTGATGGTCACACTGACGCTGGCATTAGCTTCCGCCCCGGAGCCGGTGATCACTACGTCACTGTCTTCCGCTGCGTTAACTTTACCATCGCTCTCTATCGGAGTGGCTATTGTCGGTGAATTCGGTGCTGTATTATCTAAAATCACCGCGGTGCTGGCAGCGCTAGAGGTGTTACCCGCCGCATCAGATTGTGTGGCGCTGACGGTGAGCGTGCCATTATTAAAGCTGCTGACATCAAACTCGCTACCACTGATAGTCCATGCCCCAGAGCCATCAGCCGTCACAGTACGCGATTGGTTATTCGCGCCATCGCTGATAATCACACTGACACTGGCATTGGCTTCTGCGCCAGAGCCGGTGATCAATACACTGCCATCTTCTACAGCATTGATCCGGCCATC
>NZ_JACJEI010000006.1:0-226253 GCF_014163985.1 Pseudoalteromonas sp. SR41-4
AAACTCGCAAACTCGCAAACTCGCAAACTCGCAAACTCGCAAACTCGCTAAGGTACAAACTTGATCGGTACGCTGTCTTTATTGGCTTGATGTTCTGCGAGGCGTTGTTGGTAGGTTTGCCATAAATCGTCATGTTGGGCTTGTAGGTGGCTGAAGTATGCCCAGCTAAATAAACCGCTGTTGTGGCCATCGTCAAAGTCTAAACGCAGTGCGTAGTGGCCGACTGGCTCGATGTTTTTGATGCTAACCTGCGATTTACCGAGTACCAATTTCATTGGTTCGTTACCATGGCCTTGTACTTCGGCAGACGGTGAATGAACACGTAAAAACTCACAGCTAAAGGTGCAATGACTGTTATCGTCAAAATATACATCAAGGGTTTTACTAACGGTGTGATGATGTACCTTGATCACTTGCTTCATTGTTATACCTTTGTGATTAACCTAGAACCTAGAACCTAGAACCTAGAACCTAGAACCTAGAACCTAGAACCTAGGCTCTAGATCCTAGTTTTAAAATTAAAGAATAAAGCGGCTTAGGTCTTCATCTTCAACCAGCGCACCTAAGTGCTGCTCTACATAAGCGGCGTCAATCACGATGCTGCTGCCTGCCTGCTCGGATGCATCATATGAAATTTCTTCCATTAGTTTTTCCATCACAGTGTGTAGACGACGAGCACCGATGTTTTCGGTTTTCTCATTTACTTGCCATGCAGCTTTGGCAATGCGCTCAATGGCATCGTCGCTAAACTCAACATTTACTTGCTCTGTTTTAAGTAGTGCATGTTGTTGCTCGGTCAGTGAGGCATGTGGTTCGGTTAAAATACGTTTAAAGTCGTCAGCGGTTAATGCTTCAAGCTCTACACGAATAGGTAAGCGACCTTGTAGTTCTGGGATCATGTCAGATGGTTTTGCCATTTGGAATGCGCCAGAGGCAATAAACAACATATGGTCAGTTTTCACCATGCCATGCTTAGTGCTCACGGTTGAGCCTTCAATCAGTGGCAGTAAGTCACGCTGTACGCCTTCACGGCTTACGTCTGGACCTGATGATTCTCCGCGCTTACAGATTTTGTCTATCTCGTCGATAAACACAATACCGTTTTGTTCGGCTGCGAAGATTGCTTGCTCTTTTAGCTCTTCAGGGTTTACTAATTTAGAGGCTTCTTCTTCAACCAATAATTTAAACGCTTCTTTAATTTTAAGTTTGCGTTTAGTGCGCTTGTCACCCGCCATATTTTGGAACATGCCTTGCAACTGGTTGGTCATTTCTTCCATACCAGGTGGTGCCATGATCTCAACATTTGGTTGTGCTTGGGCTAAATCAATATCAATTTCTTTATCGTCTAATTGACCTTCGCGTAATTTTTTACGGAAAATCTGACGCGTTGAAGAGCCTTCATCGCGTTGGCTTTCACCAGACGAATCTTTAGCTGGAGTCAGTAGTGCATCTAAAATACGTTCTTCGGCAGCTTCTTCTGCGCGATGTTTGAATTTTTTAGTTTGTTGTTCACGGGTCATTTTGATTGATACATCAACCAAGTCGCGAATGATGGTTTCAACTTCTTTACCAACATAGCCCACTTCAGTGAACTTAGTCGCTTCGACTTTAATGAAAGGCGCGTTGGCAAGTTTTGCTAAACGACGGGCAATTTCAGTTTTACCAACACCGGTTGGACCAATCATCAGGATATTCTTCGGCGTTACTTCAGCGCGAAGATCTTCATCTAATTGCATGCGGCGCCAGCGATTACGAAGGGCAATAGCCACTGCTTTTTTTGCTTTTGCTTGACCAATTATATGCAGGTCAAGTTCATGAACGATTTCTCTGGGAGTCATATCAGACATAGCAGTTCCTATTACAATTCTTCGATGGTTTGAAAGTTATTTGTGAATACACAAATGTTGCCGGCAATTGTCAGGCTTTTTTCAACAATTTCGCGGGCGCTTAAATCGGTGTTTTCAAGTAGGGCAGTTGCAGCTGATTGGGCAAAGTTACCACCACTACCAATGGCAATTAAATCATTTTCAGGCTGCACAACATCACCGTTACCAGTAATTATCAGTGAGGCTGTGGAGTCGGCAACAGCAAGCAATGCTTCGAGTTTGCGCAAGGCGCGATCGCTACGCCAATCTTTAGCCATTTCAACAGCGGCTTTGGTTAGGTTGCCTTGGTGCATTTCAAGCTTGCTTTCAAAACGTTCGAACAGGGTGAAGGCATCAGCAGTGCCGCCAGCAAAACCGGCGATCACTTTGCCATTATAAAGGCGTCGAACTTTGCGGGCGTTGCCCTTCATTACGGTGTTACCAAGTGAAACTTGGCCATCGCCACCAATGACGACTTTATCGCCGCGACGTACACTTACAATAGTGGTCATGTTATTCCTCATCATCGAGTCGCAGGGGCGACTCGTTAAAAGCGATTGATGATGAGTTAATATGGGTTAATGGGCTAAAATCAAGTCCAATTCCAAATTCCGCAACCAGTTATTTTGCTACGCTTTAGTTTGTTTTTATCACTTTCGGCTAAACGTTTGGTTTTATAAGGACCTAAACGCACTTTATACCAGACACCTTTAGTGCCGGTTGTTTCACGAATTTCGGCGATTAATCCGGCAAATGCAATTTTAGCTTTTAAGGTTTCTGCTTGGCCATGGGTTCTGAACGAACCGCATTGCATTACATAAGGGCCTTTTTGTTCAAGCTCTCTTACTTCAACTTGAATTTCATGCTCTTTGATTTCTTTTATGAATTCAGGAGGGCGTGGTTTAGGCAACTCTTGTTGCACTTTTGCAGGTGTTGGGTTTGCTTGTTGTTCAACCAGCTTTGGATCTGCATTGGTTTTGACATACCATAAACCAAAACTAAAACCGCCAACAAGTAGTACGGTAACCAGTACTAATAATACGGGGAATGGTTTTTTCGGTGGCGCTGTTTTTTTGCTATTACGGTTGCCCGGTTTTTTATTAATAAAATCGTGTTGTGCCATGGTGGTATTGGGCTTCTAACCTTAAATCATATCTATTGGATCTACATCTAAGCTCCATCGCACCTTTTGCGCTAATTTACTGGTACTTAAGTAGTCTACCATTTGCGCGAGATATTGGTGTAATAGAGGGCGTTCGAGCGCTTGAATATGCAATTGAAAGCGATATTTCCCCGCAATTCGCTCGAGCGGTGCAGGGATCGGACCTAGCAATTGTATACCAGTTAGACCTTGGACTGGAACTAAATCTGTTAAAAAATCGACCACTTGCTTTATGTTGTGACCTTCAGCGCGGACAATCGCCATATTAGTTATTGGTGGTAGCTGTGCGTCATCGCGCTCTTGCAGTGCAAAACGGGCGAAATCTTGATAACCATTATTGACTAAATCTTGTAATAAAGGATGCTCGGGAAAGTGAGTTTGCAATAATACATGACCCGGTTCGCCACTGCGCCCAGCACGGCCAGCCACCTGAGTAACCAATTGTGCTAAATGCTCTGTGGCACGAAAGTCGCACGAGTACAAGCCGCCGTCGACATCAAGGATCAATACTAAGCTCACATCAGCAAAGTGATGACCTTTGGCAAGCATTTGGGTGCCAACTAAAATCCGTGCACCGCCTTGGTTTATATCGTCTAGGGCTTTTTCTAAACTGCCTTTACGACGCGTTGAGTCGCGGTCAATCCGGCTAATCGGGGTATCAGGAAACTCGGTAGTTAAAAACTCTTCTATTTGTTCGGTGCCTTTGCCGTTAGGAAATATTTGTGTACTACCACAATCTGGACATTGGTGCGGCACGCGTTCTTGCTCACCGCAGTGATGGCAAATCATCTGGCCGATGGCTTTGTGAAAAGTCGCACTAGTGCTGCAACGTGTGCACTCACTTAACCAACCACATTCATGGCAAATCAGGGTAGGCGAAAAACCGCGACGGTTTAAAAATACCATCACTTGTTTGCCTCGTTTTAAATGCTGACGCATAGTGGCAAGACTGGCATGAGCTATACCGGCTTGATCCGGCTGGCCTTTCATATCAATCAGCTGAAATTTATTGTCGGTACTGGTTTGCGCACGTTGCGTTAGGCTCAGTAGTTGGTATTTATTATGAATTGCCTTATGCAAGGTTTCGAGCGCCGGGGTTGCTGAGCCTAAGATCAGCGGTATTTTATGTTGAAAAGCGCGGTATGCGGCTAAATCACGGGCATGGTAACGTAAGGTATCTTGTTGTTTAAATGAACCGTCATGTTCTTCATCAACAATGATCATACCAAGCTTTAAAAATGGTAAAAAGATACTCGAACGTGTACCAATCACAATTGCGCAACTGGCTTTTTCACAAAAGCGCCAAGTTTGTAAGCGTTCGTTATCGGTCAGTGCTGAATGCCACAGCATAATCGGCGTATCAGGAAAGCGACGACGAAATCGATTAACCGTTTGTGGCGTAAGGCCAATTTCAGGCACTAGTACGAGTGCTTGTTCACCGCGTTTTAAAACCTCTTCAAGGCATTGTAAGTAAACCTCGGTTTTACCACTGCCAGTAACACCTTCTAGTAAAAAGCTATTGAAACCGACCGCTTGATTAATGGTGGTACAGGCTACTGCTTGCTCTTTATTTAGAGTCGGCTTAGTGCCTACGGTGGGGAGTTGTTGTTGCCATTGGTTGTCGTGTTCAATCGTTTGGCTGATCAGCTCTTTGTTAAGTAAGCTGTCGATAGTTTTTTTACTAAACCCCAGCGCTTTTAATTCTGTAAGTGATGATTTACCCGAATCTGCCAGTTGTTTGAGTAAGCTTAGTTGGCTCTTTGCTTTTAAAGACGGTAATTTAGCGCCTTTTTCAGTTAGTGCCACCATACTAATACTGCTTTTATCTGGGCACAGTCCTTGACGCAGCGCGCCAGGCAGGGCGATATGAATTGTTTCACCTAGTGGGTAGCAATAATAGCGCGCAGTAAAACGCAATAATTCGATATGTCGCTCTGATAAAACGGCTTCATCATCAATCACTTCAAGCACTGCTTTAAGTTTATTAACCGGCACATCGGTGTTGGTTTTTAGCGCCAGTACTACCGCAACTTTGCGCTGATTACCAAATGGCACCCATACCCGCGCACCGACTTTAGGCATCACCGATAAACCATCGAGTTGCTCTGGAATGCGATAATCAAAGGTGCGATGCAACGGTACTTTTATAGCAACTTCAACAAAACTCATAACAACCCAAACAAGAACGAATAAGGGAGTTAATGTACTAAAATTATGGCTGAAAACCTACCTGCAAATATCTTCTTTAAAACTTTTGTTCATTTTATTAGCAAAAACGACATTTAAAGCTTGTAGCAAGTGGGGTTGTTGCTTAGAATACGCGTCCTAAATAATTTGTTTTAACGACGTATGGTGCCAGACTCCGGGTTTGGAGAGCGATGCGGCCTTAACTAGAGGTTTCTATGAAAGAAGGTATTCACCCTAAGTACGAAGTAATTTCAGCATCATGTTCATGTGGAAATAAATTCGAAACTCGTTCTACTCTGTGTAAAGACATTCACTTAGACGTATGTTCTGCGTGTCACCCGTTTTACACTGGTAAGCAAAAAGTTTTAGACACAGGTGGCCGTGTTGATCGCTTTAACAAGCGTTTCGGTTCACTTAGCAGCAAGTAATTCTTGTTGTTTTGTCGGAAAAAGCACCTTAGGGTGCTTTTTTTTATGCCTGCTATTTATTAAAAACACCGCCTTTTAGTCTTTATTTCTTGCTCTAGTGCTCCAGCTTTACGCATTCATTATGTTGTGACTATTTCCCACTTTTATATCCAGTATAGCGAGTAAATAACAGACAAATAGTGATTTGTTGACTATATTGTCATTCTCGTTAAAGCGATAAATTAAACGTTTTTGTCGGTAAAGTTAGGTCTTTTGCGGTTAAATGTTGTTAACGTCTTACTTTGATGGTTTTTAGTCATAGGTCATTATTTTTGCTTTAAAGCGTTGCATAATGAGCATTTTAAGATGGGTTTTTTGATGCTTTGTGGCGTTTTTATAGCCGAAAATTGAAGCTTTTTTGCAAAAAATGCTGACAAAACGCATAAAATTAACGGATATAGCATATAACAGGATAGACCTGATATTGCTTGAATTTAATTATAATATAGGTATCGTTCCCTATAAGATATAAGAACTGCTTACTCTCACTTTCAACTTAACTTACTTGCAGGATAAAATCGCGTTATGTCAGACTTTCGTGAACAAGCTTTACATTACCATTCGCACCCCGTTCCAGGAAAAATTAGCGTTGAGCTTACAAAGCCAGCTGAAACCGTACAGGATCTTGCACTCGCATACAGCCCCGGTGTTGCAGAACCGGTACGTGAAATAGCTGCTGATCCCGCTAATGCCTACAAATACACCGGTAAAGGCAATATGGTTGCGGTTATTACTAACGGCACCGCTATTTTAGGTTTAGGTAACTTAGGTCCATTGGCTTCAAAACCGGTTATGGAAGGTAAAGCGTTATTATTTAAACGCTTTGCGGGTCTAGATTCGATAGATATTGAGGTGAAACACAATACCACCGAAGATTTCATCAATACAGTTGCTAACATAGCTGATACGTTTGGCGGTATTAACTTAGAAGACATTAAAGCGCCAGAGTGTTTTGAAATAGAAAAAGCATTGATCGAGCGTTGTAGCATTCCAGTGTTCCACGACGATCAACACGGTACCGCGATTGTAACGGCTGCTGGTATGATCAACGCACTTGAAGTACAAGGCAAAGAAATCGAAGATGCGATTATCGTTTGTTTAGGAGCCGGTGCCGCAGCGGTTGCGTGTATGGAGCTACTGATCAAGTGTGGCGCATTGCGTGAACATATTTACATGTTAGATCGTAAAGGCGTTATTCATACTCGTCGTGATGATTTAAACGAGTACAAACAGTTATTCGCTAACAATACAGATAAGCGCACACTGCAAGATGTTATTGCTGATGCCGATGTATTTGTTGGTGTATCTGGCCCGAATTTACTTTCTCCTGACGATCTTAAGCTAATGGCTGATCGACCTGTAGTGTTTGCCTGTTCAAACCCAGATCCAGAAATCTCTCCAGTGCTTGCTCATGGTGCTCGCGATGATTTAATCATGGCAACGGGTCGTTCAGATTATCCAAACCAAGTTAACAACGTGCTGTGTTTCCCATTTATTTTCCGTGGTGCGCTAGATGTGCGTGCAAGCAAAATTAATGATGAAATGAAAATTGCTGCGGTTGACGCTATTCGTAGCATTGCTAAAGAACCAGTACCAGCGGAAGTATTAAAAGCGGCGGGTGTTGAGACACTTGAATTTGGTGCGCAGTATATTATTCCAAAACCGATGGATCCGCGTTTATTACCGCGCATTGCCAAAGCAGTAGCGCAAGCGGCAATTGATTCTGGTGTTGCACAAATTGATATGCCGGAAAACTACATGGAGTAGCTGCTTAGCTGCAATTGGTAATGGCACAATAATAAAAACCTCAGTAACTTACGTTACTGAGGTTTTTTTGTAGCCCATTCCTGAAGCAGGAATATATACAAATGATAACTTAATCTTCGTTGAGTACAGGTACTTCGAGACCCATTTCAAGCATGATTTTTTTCACTTCTTCAGGCACTTTCTCTGGATTATCTTTACGTAAATCTTCATCGTTTGGCAGTGGTTGGCCAGTAAATGCGTGTAAAAATGCTTCACAAAGTAATTCGCTATTTGTTGCATGGCGAAGATTATTAATTTGACGACGAGTACGCTCATCAGTCAAAACTTTTAATACATTTAGCGGGATCGAAACGGTGATCTTTTTAACTTGTTCTGATTTTTTCCCGTGTTCTGCGTATGGGTGAATATATTCACCATTCCATTTAGCCATAGGATGTATCGTTGCCTCAGGTTGTTAATTGTTTGCGCGACCTTTTGCAGCGCAAAGATGGCGAAATTCTATCGTGTTAAAAAAGATAGTCAAATACTTGTTTTTTAGCCATCTAGCGGCTTAAATGTTTTTACTTCTAATCTTGCGGCTAAAACCGCATAAATGCTTTGACTTATTAAATTTGATCCTCTAACCTTTTAGACGTCTAAACATCCATTTAATTGTAGGTGACGGTATGAGTCAAAAGAAT
Source organism: Pseudoalteromonas sp. SR41-4 (assembly GCF_014163985.1). Lineage (NCBI taxonomy): Bacteria > Pseudomonadati > Pseudomonadota > Gammaproteobacteria > Alteromonadales > Pseudoalteromonadaceae > Pseudoalteromonas > Pseudoalteromonas sp. SR41-4. The sequence goes on from NZ_JACJEI010000006.1 coordinate 8,129, forward strand.
AAAGCAACCATTGCAGTACGCAATGGTATTGATGCAGATAAACATCACGGCGCGGTTGTGCCTCCCATTCATTTATCGACCACCTACTCATTTGCTGATTTTGATAAAAAGCGCCAATATGATTATGGCCGTAGCGGCAACCCAAACCGTGATTTACTCGCTGAAACGCTCGCTAAGCTTGAAGGTGGCGCTAAGGGGATTATCACTGCAACGGGCATGGCTGCGGTGCATTTAGCTACTCAGCTGCTAAACAGTGACGATACTTTAGTGATCCCACATGATTGCTATGGCGGTAGTTACCGCTTATTCACCTCACTTGAAAAGCGTGGCTTATTAAAGTTAGTGGTTTTAGATTTAACTAAATCTGAAAATCATCAAAAAATTCTTGAGATAAAACCAAAGCTAATTTGGATTGAAACACCGAGTAATCCTATCTTACGGTTAACCGATATTAAAGCGATCACCACGATTGCTAAGCAGTGCGGTGCGTTGGTTGGTGCCGATAACACATTTTTATCACCTGCTTTGCAAAACCCAATTGAGTTTGGTGTTGATATTGTGGTGCATTCGACCACTAAATATATTAACGGTCACTCAGATGTTGTTGGTGGTGCGGTGATCGCCGCTACCCAAGAGTTGGGTGATGAGCTTGCTTGGTGGGCTAATAACATTGGCATTACCGGTGCCCCGTTTGATAGCTACTTAACGTTACGTGGTTTACGTACTTTGAATGTTCGTTTACGTCAGCATCAAGAAAATGCCTTTATTATTGCCCAATATCTAGAAAACTCCCCTTATGTAAGCCAAGTATATTACCCTGGATTAGTATCTCATCCACAGCATGAACTCGCTAAACAGCAGCAACGTGGTTTTGGTGGCATGGTAAGCTTTGATATCAAAGGTGATATTAATGATGCTGCAGAATTTTTGACCAGCTTAGAAGAATTTAGCTTAGCTGAGTCATTAGGTGGGGTTGAGAGTTTGATTTGTCACCCTGCAACTATGACCCACGCAGGTATGGAGGCAACTGCTCGTCTTGCTGCGGGAGTAGGTGATACCCTGATCCGTATTTCGGTGGGCATTGAAGATGTAAAAGATTTAATCGCTGACTTAGATCGTGTATTCAATAAAGTGAAACCAGGTCAAGCTCAGCACGGCGCAAAAGTAATCGCTTCCTCTGTTCAACAACAAGATGATGAGCAATCAAGCTCATTTAAACTGACTCCTGCACATACGGCTTTGTGGTAATAAAAAATGGTAAATATAGTTCATAAATTTGGTGGTTCTAGCCTTAGTTCTGCAGAGCGTTATCAGGCCGTAGCAAATATTATTCTAGCCCATACGGAAGCCGGTGATTGTGTGGTGGTATCCGCAGCCGGTAAAACTACTAATACGTTAGTTACGCTATGGCAGAGTTACCAGCAAGGTGATCAACAGGCAGTGAGTGATATTTTATTGCAGCTTGATAATCATCAACGTACTTTGATCGAGCAGTTATTGAGTCCAGCAGCGCGACATACGGCATTAAACGTATTAGAACAAGAGCTAGCCTTAATTGCACAGCAAACTCAACAGCAAAGCTTACAGGAAGCCGCATTGCTTGCTCACGGTGAAGTTTGGTCGGCACGATTATTGGCTAGCTATTTAAAACAGTTAAATGTTGCAGCTCAAGATGTTGATGCTCGTCAATTGTTTACCCTTAATGATGGGCAATTATTACATCAAAAAAATCAACAAGCCTGTGCCGAGTTAATTTCAGCCAATTGCATTAATATTGTTACTGGTTTTATAGCCGCTGATTGCCAAGCAAATACAGTTACTTTGGGGCGCAATGGCAGTGATTACAGCGCGACTTTGTTAAGCAGTTATTGTCATGCTAGTCAGGTATCAATTTGGACTGATACCCAAGGGGTGTTTAGTACCGACCCTCGTAAAGTAAAAAAAGCGATTAAGTATTCTAAAGTATGTCGTGGCCAAGCAAACTTACTGGCGCGTTTGGGCAACCCAGTGTTACATGCTAAAACTCTCTCGCCATTAAAAAATACTGATATCAAATTAGTCGTTCGCAGTAGTTACGACAGCGAAGCTAGCGCGACAGAAATTGTCAAAGAAGGTTACAGCAAAGCTAAGCGTTTTATCACTACCTTAGAAAATATTGATTTACTGCGTATTGATCAGCTGCGTGGCGGTGAAATTGGCGAATTAAGTCAGCTTATTCAACACAGCTTGCATCACTTTATTAAAAACGGCGATACCTACTTACTAGTGCCGGCAGCAGCGACTCATCAGGTGGTGAGTCATTTGCAAGGGCGCGCTAATATTATTGAGTCGAACTTACATGGTTGCGCTGTTGTGGCGCCACGAAATGATGTAGCGCAATTATTTGAACAAGCAACGCAAGTGCTTAGTGAGCAAAGTTTAGTGCCGCGCTTTAGCCATCAAGACGCAGACTACATATTACTACTAACGGATCAATCTATTGATAGTGATGTATTGACCTTATTGCATGATAAGCTGATTAACAAAGGCCAAGAGCTTGCCATTATTGTTGCTGGCCTTGGTAATGTTGGTGAAGTATTTATTGAGCAACTAAGTCAGCAGCTTAATCGTTTGCAGCAACACTTCAGCGTTAAGCTGGTTGGTTTATTACGCTCGCGCTCTATGTTGTTCAGCCCAAGTGGTATCGTGCTTGAGCAATGGCAGTCACAGTGGCAAAACGAAGCAATAGATTACCAAGAAGCTGATTTACTGACACGTATCAGCGAACTCGATTACGAACACAAAGTGCTGATTGATATTACTGCTAGTGAAGCGTTTAGTAAGCTTTACCCGGCGTTTGTTAATTTAGATTGTCACCTGATCAGTGCTAATAAATATGCGGGCACTGCAAATAATGACTGGTATCAAAATTTACGCCGTAATTTAGCTGAACGTAACTTACTATGGCGTTATAACACCAGTGTTGGTGCGGGTTTACCAATTAATTTTGCGTTAGCTGATTTACAAAACAGTGGCGACAGTATTACCCATATTGAAGGCGTGTTCTCAGGCACTTTATCGTGGTTGTGTAGCAGTTATGATGGCAGTGTGGCGTTTTCCGATTTAGTGTTGCAAGCGCAGCAAATGGGTTACACCGAGCCTGATCCACGAGAAGATTTATCAGGGCGTGATATGCAGCGCAAACTGCTTATTTTAGCCCGTGAATTAGGGCTCACCTTAGAGCTTGATGAGATTGGCTTAACACCGTTGATGCCAGAGCAACTAGCGCAAGGTGATTGGCAGTCTTTTTTAGCTAATAAGCAGTTGCTTGATGACTTTATTGCTGAAAAAGCGCAGTTAGCTGCCAAAGAAAACAAAGTACTGCGTTATACCGGTGCGTTAACAATTGCTGATGGCAAAGTAACCGCTAAAGTCGGTTTGGCTTATGCAACACAGGGTGATGCCTTAGCTAACTTAACTCCAGGTGATAATATCTTTGTTATCAACAGTCAGTGGTATAGCGATAATGCGTTGGTGATCCAAGGTCCTGGTGCAGGCAAAGAAGTTACCGCAGCAGGCGTGCATTCTGATTTATATTGGTTAATACAAAACTTAAAATGAGCTCTGAGTTTGTAAAATAAAAAAAGCGCCGATTGGCGCTTTTTTTATGTAGCAGCGATTTTATATTGCGACATAGTAATATTAAAACAGCTCTTCTTCTGTTTTAGTCTCTTCTTCAAAAACGTTTTCTACATGCTGCATCACATACTTAGTGGGCGAGGTGCCTTTTTCAAAGTATTCAAAGCGACTAGTGTAATCGTTCTTTTGACTCAAGAGTCCCGTTGCTAGATCGATTCGTACCGACACTAATCCTTCAGGTGGCTCGATTGGTGCTTCTGGCTTATCTTTGAGTGCTACTCGCATAAAGTCAATCCATGCCGGTTGAGCTGTTTTAGCACCAGATTCTGCACCAGAGATCTGGGTATTATCCATGTTGTTGTTATAAGTCGAGCGACCAAGCGGGTTACCTGGATTATCAAATCCAACCCAGACCGAGGTCATAACATTACGGTTAAAGCCGCTAAACCAAGTATCGACAGAGTCATTAGTAGTACCCGTTTTACCGGAAAGATCGCGACGATCTAATACCTGAGCACGCCAACCGGTTCCACTCCAACCCGTTTTATGGGCCCAACTACCGCCTCCCCAAATTGCGCTATTCATCGCATCAGCTATCAAAAACGCGTTTTGTTTAGATATGATGCGCGGCGCACAATGATTTGCTGTTTGGCTGGTATTTAACCCTGTAGTGGACTCAAATTGAGTCATTGTTAGCTGAGGCGTAACAGGATCACACGCTAATAATGGTTTTGTTTTAAATAACACATTACCTGCTGAGTCTTGAATCTCATTAATAAAATAAGGGGTGATCAAATGACCGCCATTGGCAAATGTGCTCATGCCACGGGCAAGCTCTAAAGGAGTGATTGACGCACTACCTAAAGCTAGCGATTCACTGCGATTGATATCATTATTTTGAAAGCCAAATTTTAATAGGTGATCAGCTGTGCGCTGCAAGCCTACACCGCGCAGTAAGCGCACCGAAATAACGTTTTTCGATTGTGCTAAAGCACGACGAATACGGATTGGGCCGTTATATACCGCAGGGCTGTTTTTTGGTCGCCATGCAACCCCTAGGCTCTTGTCCCATTGATTGATTGGCGCATCATTTAAAATAGACGCTAAGGTATAACCATTATTCAGCGCCGCAGAATAAATAAACGGCTTAATGTTAGAGCCGACCTGACGTTTTGCTTGCACGGCTCGATTATATTGGCTTTGTTCAAAGCTATAACCGCCAACAATTGCTTTAATGCGACCATCATTCGGATCCAGCGATACTAATGCACTTGAGGCTTCAGGTAATTGGCTGAGTAGATAACTGCCATCGTCATTTTTACGTAGCCAAATTTGCTCACCTGGATTGAGTATGTCAGCAGCTGTTTTTGGTGGGAAACCTTGACGGTAACGCGTAATGTATTTGCGCGCCCATTTGAGATTATCCCAGTCTAGAGTGACTTGCTCACCACTTTTTAATAACACTGTTGCCGTTTGCTCTCCTACAGACAAAACTGCTGCCGTTAATAGCGGGGCAATTTCTTTTACCGGCTCAAGCTTTGCTAAAATTTCACTAGAGCTTAGGGCAGGTTGCGTTTCAAAATCCCACAGTTGCTGCTCTGGGCCACGATAGCCATGGCGCATATCGTATGCATGGAGATTATCAACGAGTGCTTTTTGCGCTGCGGCTTGTACGTCAGATTCAACACTGGTGTAAACTTTAAAGCCGGTATTATATGCTTTTTCGTAGCCATAACGAGCGACCATTTCTGCACGCACCATTTCAGATATATAAGGCGCATATAAGTCTATTTCGGCACCATGAAATTTTGCCGTAATTGGTTCTTGAGAGCTCTGGTTGTAGTCTGCTTGAGAGATATAACCTTCATCAAGCATACGTCTGAGTACCACATTACGGCGTGCCTTGGCGCGAACTGGGTTTCTGATCGGATTTAAAGCTGAAGGCGCTTTTGGTAAGCCTGCAATCATTGCCATTTGCGCTAAAGTTAACTCGTTTAGTTGCTTACCATAATAGACTTGTGCAGCGGCTCCGATACCAAAAGCACGATTACCTAACTCTATTTTATTTAGGTATAAAGCGAGTATTTCATCCTTGGTAAGTAAGTTCTCAATGTGTAACGCAATGAAGATCTCTTTTACTTTACGAATATAGGCCTTTTCACGTGTTAAGAAGAAGTTACGAGCTAACTGCATTGTTATAGTACTTGCGCCTTGTTTTTTCTCACCAGTTGAAATTAATACGAGCGCTGAACGTAAAATACCTATAGGATCTATACCTATATGGTCATAAAAACGGTTATCTTCAGTGGCTAAAATAGCATTTATGAGTGGTTGTGGGATCTCTTCTATAGTCACTGGAATGCGGCGTTTTTCACCGAACTGGTTGATTAACAAACCATCTTTCGAAAAGACTTGCATAGGAGTTTGTAATTGCACGTCTTTTAAAACTTGCACACTGGGGATATCAGATTTAACGTAATAATAAAGGCTTACTAAGGTAATGAGCCCTAAAAACGCGCAGATGATAAAAAATTGTAAAGTTCGTTTTAATAAAATCACTTATATTTTCCCTAAATGGACTCCCAATTAGAATCGGAGACTGCTAGTATATATTGATTAAAAAATGAATAGTATTTTTTCATATAAAAATTATAACTTGTTTATTCTTAAAACAAAGGCCAAGTTGCGAACATGCTAAGTCAACTATTGAGTAAGTCTTCATCGATGATGGTAGGGATAGATATCGGTTCACATGCTATAAAAGCAGTGTTACTGAATGAAACGGACAGTGGCTATAGGCTCGAAGCGTTAGCAATTGAGCCAATGCCAAAAGGTACAATGGCTGAGCGCAATATTCAAGATATTGAGGCGATTGGTAATATCATTACTAAATTAAAGCGTAAGTTACCAAAGTCAATTCGTTCGGCAGCAGTTGCAGTATCGGGACAAACCGTCATTACGAAAGTAATTTTTATGGATGTTACGCTTTCAGATGCAGAGCTTGAGTCGCAAATAGAAATCGAAGCTGACAGCCTTATTCCCTATCCTTTAGATGAAGTTAGCCTAGACTTTGAAAAGCTCAGTACCAACGAAGCCGATCCTTCCAAAATGAATGTGTTGCTTTCAGCTGCGCGTACCGAAAGTGTTGAAGCTCGTGTTGGTGCATTAGAATCAGCTGGCTTAATAGCAAAAGTAGTTGATGTAGAAAGCTATGCCCTGAGTCGCGCAATGGATGTGTATTATCAGCAATTACCAAGCGATGCATTTAATAAGTGTGTAGCAGTGGTCGATATTGGCGCGGTACTTATGTTGGTAAGTGTGGTACTTGGCGGTGAAACGATTTACACCCGAGACCAAGTATTTGGTGGCGATCAATACACTAACAGCATAGTAGCTTATTATAATAAAAGTTTTGATGAAGCTGAAATAGGTAAAACTACAGGCGATCTTCCGCCTAACTACACGTTTGAAGTATTGGCACCATTTCAAACCTCATTATTACAGCAAGTACGCCGCGCAGTGCAGATGTTTTTAACTACCAGTGGCAAAGATCAAATCGATTACATTGTGCTCACTGGTGGCACAGCGATGATTGATGGCCTCGATCGACTGCTAATCGAAGAACTAGGCATCCATACCATAGTGGCAGAGCCTTTTGAAAATATGGATATTTCCCATCATGTCGATCGCAATGTGTTACAGCGTCATCGTACTCAATTTGCAATAGCGACGGGTTTGGCATTAAGGAGTTTTTCATCATGCCACATATAAATCTACTGCCTTGGCGCGAACAGCAGCGCAAACAATCACAGAATAAGTTTGCCACTGTTTTGTTTTTTGTGGTGCTTGGCAGTTTTATCAGTATGTATTTACTCAGTAGTTATTACGGTAGTTTACGAGATGGTCAAAATATTAAAAATAATTACCTTTCAGCTGAAATTGGCCAATTAGATAAACGTATTAGTGAAATACGTGAATTAGACAAAAAGAAAGAAAACTTGCAGCAACGTATGCGCTTAATCGAAGAACTGCAAAGTAGTCGAAACTTGGGTACGCAAATTATGGATGAAGTTGCCAAAATTGTACCAACGGGGGTGTATCTAACTAAGTTAGAGCGTCGTGGTAGTGCAATTCATGTGGTTGGTCGTAGCGAATCAAATAATTACTTGTCAAATATGTTACGCCAAGTACAAAATTCCTATCTGCTCGAAAAGCCGATAATGCAAGGTATTATTGCTGGTGAAAAATCGTCTCGTTTATTGAGTGATTTTAATATGGAATTTTATGTAAAACCCTTTGATAAGATTGGAGAGGTTAAATAATGAACCTTGATATCAAAGCGTTAACAGAGATTGAATGGAACGAAATTGAGCTTGAAAACATTGGCGACTGGCCAATAGTTGTCAAGATTATTTGCTGCACTTTTGTAGCGGCCCTAGTATTGTTTTTCAGTTACAGCTTATTGGTTTCAGATGAAATAGATAGCTACCATAATGCGGTTAGTAAAGAAGTTGAGTTACGCAGTAACTACCGAGTGAAATACTCACTAGCGAGTAATCTAGAAATTTACCGTCAACAAATGGTTGAAATGGAAGAAAAGTTTTCTTTATTGCTAAAGCGCTTACCGACTTCAAACGAAACACCAGGCTTACTTGATGATTTATCTTATGTGGGCACGACCAGTGGCTTAACCTTTCTTAAAATTGGCTGGTTACCAGAAGTGGAAAAAGAGTTTTATACTGAGTTGCCGATTAAAATTGAAGTAATAGGTAGCTACCATGAGTTTGGTGATTTTGTTGGCAAAGTAGCGCAACTTCCTCGTATCGTAAGTTTGCATGACTTTTCAATTACTAGTTCAGATTCAGGCAAGCTGACATTTAGCGTGGTCGCCAAAACTTACCGCTACGAAGGCGGCGTGAAAAAAGTAGGGGCTAAAAAATGAAAAAATTAGCCTTGGTTTTACTCGGCGGTATTTTGGTGAGCGCATGTAACGATGATACCTCTGAGCAAAAAGAGTTTATTGATCAGGTAAAAGCCAGCACTACACCTAAAGTTGAGGCCATTCCAAAACTGATCCAATTTGAGCACTTTGAATACAATGCACAGCAACTACGTAGTCCTTTTGTTGCGCCGCAGCCAGAAATTATTCAAAATAACATGATCCAAGTTAAAAACTGTTTACATCCTGATCCTGATCGTACGCGTGAAGTTTTAGAGAAATATCCGTTGGATAATCTGGCAATGAAAGGCACACTGGGTTCTGGTGGCCAAACATGGGCATTAATTAAAGCTGCAGATGATACTTTGCACCGAGTGACTGTGGGTAATCATATTGGTTTATATCATGGTGTTGTACAAGATGTTAAAAGTGATTATATAGAATTGTTAGAATTAATACCCGACGGGTCTGGTTGTTGGAAAGAACGTCTTACGAAGCTTGAAATGTTAGAGGCGGGCTCCAATGGCACTAGTTAAAAATAAAAAAGGTAAAATTAAAATGCATAAGGGAGTATCTTGGAGTAATCGCATTCATCAGGCTTTGTTTGTTGTTATTGCCCTTTTTATCACGCAATCAGCAATGGCAACTCCGTTATTGTATGACATTCGTTATAGCCCATTAATAGCTGGAGAAACACAGTTACAGCTGGTATTTGATGAGGAGCTGAGTGAAGAACCAAAAGTTCAGGTATTTAATAACCCAGCCCGTATTGAAATGCGCTTTAATGCCACTGATGTTGAACAAGGTATAAGTGAAGTACAAATCAACCAAGGCGGTATTGAAAAAGTTAATAGTGTAGCTGCTGATGGTAACTTGATTGTCACTGTTCATTTAGAGCGTTTAAAAATTTACCAAACAACGGTTAATAATAATCTTGTTTCATTACACGTTTCCGATAATCCTATCACGTCACAAGAAGATGCTAATACCGCCAAAGAAGTGACTGGCAATTACATTAACTCAATCCAGTCTATTGATTTTCGTCGTGGTGAAAAAGGTGAAGCACGAGTATTAGTATTCTTGCAAGACACTCAAGCTGCGATTGATGTGCATGAAAGTGGCGGTAAAATTATTGCTGAATTTCATCATACCGATATTTTAGATGACTTATTATATGAGCTAGATGTGCTAGATTTTGGCACTGTGGTCAGCTCAATTGAGACATTTAAAGAAAATAATATGAGCAGGGTGGTAATAACTCCTAATGCAGCGTTTAAATTTACTTATCAGCAAATTGAAAATATCCTTACTCTTACAGTTGAAAAAGATGACTCGCAACGTTCATATTTAGAAGGTGGTAAAGAGTATCAAGGTCGGCCAATGACCCTAAACTTTCAAGACATCTCAGTGCGTGCCGTATTACAAATTATTGCCGGCTATAATGATTTCAACCTAGTAACCAGTGACTCAGTCAGTGGCAACATAACTCTGCGTTTAGATGGTGTGCCTTGGGATCAAGCTCTTGACGTGGTATTACGCGTTAAAGGTTTAGATAAGCGTATGGATGGCTCTATATTAATGGTTGCACCATCTGAAGAGCTTGCCGCCCGCGAAGCGAAAGATCTAAAAGCCAAACAACAAGTTGAAGATTTAGAGCCGCTTTATAGTGAATATATTCGTTTGAATTATGCTAAAGCGGAAGAGTTTGCTGATTTACTGAAAACCGACACTAACAGCATTATTAGTGCTCGCGGCAGTGTATCCGTTGATAAACGTACCAATACCTTGTTAATTAAAGACACCGTTAAAAGCATTGCAAGTGTTCGCCGTATGGTCGAAACTTTGGATATAGCGGTTAGACAAGTTATTATTGAGGCACGTATGGTTACTGTACGTGATAACGTAAAAGAAGACTTAGGAGTACGTTGGGGGTTTAGTGATCAACAAGGCACTGATGGTATTTCAGGTACCTTAGAAGGTGCTAATACGATTTCTAACGGCACCATTCCAAGTATTTCTGATCGCCTTAATGTAAACTTGCCTATCACAGGTGCCGCTGGCAGTATAGGTATGCACGTTGCTAAATTAGCAAATGGCACGTTACTTGATTTAGAGCTAACCGCGCTTGAAGAAGAAAACCGTGGTGAAATTATCGCAAGTCCGCGCATTACGACTGCCAACCAGAAAAAAGCACGTATTGAACAAGGTACCGAAATACCGTATGTTGAATCTGCTTCAAGTGGTGCTACAACTGTTAGCTTTAAAAAGGCAGTATTGAGTCTTGAGGTAACACCACACATCACCCCAGATAATAAAGTTATCTTGGATTTAATCATTACCCAAGATACCCGAGGTGATACGGTACAAACTGGAACTGGTCCTGCAGTTGCAATTGATACCCAAGAAATTCAAACCCAAGTACTGGTTGAGAATGGTCAAACCGTGGTACTTGGTGGTATATTCCAGCAGCAAATCATTAACTCAGTTAAAAAAGTACCATTATTAGGTGATATTCCTTACCTAGGAGTGCTGTTTAGAAGCACTAGTGAGTTCAATGAAAAGAAAGAATTGCTGATTTTCGTTACTCCGAAAATCCAAATAGAGTAATTTACACTGATTTATTCTTACACAATGGGCAATTATTGACTTTAATTGCTCGTTAATTGGCTTTTTGTTCTAATTGACTTGAAATACCCAATCAATTACTGAGATAATCCCCTCCTTAATTTTGGGGCCAGGTCGTTAGGCGGGGTTTTATTTCAAATTTTAGAGTTCGTTTGTACTAAAAGATATGGCTGAAAAACGTAATATATTTCTAGTTGGCCCTATGGGGGCTGGCAAAAGCACAATTGGTCGTCACATTGCAGATCAATTGCACCTTGAATTTGTCGATTCTGATCAAGAAATCGAACGCCGTACCGGTGCAGATATTGCCTGGGTGTTCGATCTTGAAGGTGAAGAAGGCTTTCGACTTCGTGAAGAATCTGTCATTGGCGATCTAACAGAAATGCAAGGTATTGTACTTGCAACTGGTGGTGGTTCTGTGATGAGTAAAGAAGTACGAAACAAGCTTTCGGCTCGTGGTATTGTTGTATACCTAGAGACACCTATCGAAAAGCAAGTTGCACGCACGCAGCGCGACAAGCGTCGCCCATTACTGCAAACAGAAGAAGCACCTCGTGATGTATTAGAGCGCTTAGCTGAAGAACGCGAACCGTTGTATAAAGAAGTAGCTGATTTTGTTGTACGCACTGATGAGCAAAGCGCTAAAGTTGTCGCTAATCAAATCATCGAGAAATTAGATTTTTAAATACCAATAAGAAAGGATACTAGCGATGCTTGAATTAACAGTTAATTTAGACGAGCGAAGTTATCCTATTTATATTGGTCAATCTGCTCTTCAACAGACTGACAGGCTGCATCATCATATTGGTGATTGTCGACCTATCATTATCACTAATGACACCATTGCACCTTTGTACTTAAGCGATGCAATGGCGTTATTAGCTGATTTAAATCCGCTAAGTTTTATTATTCCTGATGGTGAGCAATATAAATCACTGGAATGGTTTGAGAAAATTTCGGCTTTTTTGCTTGAAAATAATTGCGGCAGAGATACTTGCTTAATCGCCCTTGGTGGTGGTGTGGTCGGTGATCTGACTGGTTTTGTTGCGGCCTGCTATCAACGCGGAGTACCGTTTATTCAAGTACCCACTACCTTATTATCGCAAGTTGATTCATCAGTTGGCGGTAAAACGGCGGTTAACCATCCTTTGGGTAAAAACATGATTGGGGCTTTTTATCAGCCGCAAGCCGTGTTTATTGATACTCAATCATTGCATACACTTCCTGCTCGTGAATTTGCAGCCGGTATGGCTGAAGTTATTAAATATGGCTTAATTTACGATACAGAATTATTTACTTTTCTAGAAAACAACACCGCGCAATTACAGGCTTTGGATGAAGAAACCATTCAGCATGTGATTTTTCGTTGTTGTGAAATTAAAGCACTGATTGTCGCTCAGGATGAAAAAGAAGCAGGACTACGAGCGTTACTTAATTTAGGCCATACCTTTGCACATGCTATTGAAGCGCAAATGGGATACGGCCAATGGCTACATGGTGAAGCTGTTGCCACTGGCATGGTATTAGCAGCACAGCTAGCTCATACTCGTGGTGATTTAAGTGCACAAGAAGTTGCAAGGATCGTTACCTTAATAGCGCAATATAATTTGCCTAGTGAGATCCCTGATGTGATGACTGCTGAACATTTCCTTCATCATATGCGTAAAGATAAAAAGAATAAAAAAGGCACGATCCGTTTTATTCTTCCTACTCAGTTTGGTCAATGCGCGTTGGTTGATGATGTCTCAGATCAACAGGTCCGAGATTTAATAGGGCGCTAATGCAATCGCAAATCTTACCTAGCCGTGCGGCTTTGGTTGATCGGATTGCCCTACAGTTTGAATATGGGCAAAATTTAATTGTCTTACTGGGTCCTTCTGGACTTGGTAAAAGTTATCTTCTCGAAACCTTCATTACTGATAAATACAGTGATTTTAATAAGTCATTTGTGCAGCTAAGTGCGCGTATGAGTGATATGCAATTGATGAGTGAGTTACTGGAACAAAGCTTCCGCTCGCCGTTAATTGATCAAAACCTAAGCCTGTCAGAAAATTTCTACCAACTAGCTAAACAGCAAAACTGTGGTCCATGTTTATGGGTGTTAGATGGTGGACGGCATTTATCTGAAGAAATGGTCGAAGAGTTAACAGCGCTTACCAAGCATAGTCCTACTACTTTATATGTCTTACTGGCATCGCAATCAGTGGGGCAATTTAAAAGCGCTGTTGAAATTCATCTTGAAGCACTTTCAATAGCAGAAAGTAAACAGTTGATGAAGTGCTATTTTAATGATTTACCTTATGATGAAGACCCGGTATTTCAAACCTTTTTGCGCGAAGCACACGGTAATCCGAGTTTATTGTTAGCGTGGCAACCAACACAGCATACAGCTAAGGTTGTAGTCACTGATAAAGTATCTTGGCGAGTACATTTAATAACGCTGCTAGTGATTATTATGTTACTCATCATTGGCTTTTTATATAAATCTGATATGACCCGTTGGTGGCATGATTTTTATCAGCCACAACCTGAAACTCCAGTGGCGACGGCAATCGCAGTCGATACTTTAAAGCAAGCTGTAACAGAACCAGCGGTGACAATAGATTCCTCACAAGTAGAAGCTGCAGATGCTCAATCAGCTGATCAACAAGCTCAACCAGAGCAAGACAAGCCGCTTATTGATAATCCTACTCAGGAAAATAATGTTGCGGCAATACTCGATAGTTTAGCGCCAGTTGCAGAGCCTGTTGATATCACGACTAGCTTGGCTGAAGAACCCACTGTGGTAGAGCCTGTTCCTCAAGCGCAGCAAATTATGCCAGCAGATAATGCTTGGTATCTACAACAGCCGGATAGTAAGGTCGTGATCCAGTTACTAGCGGTAACTCAGCAAACAATCGCCGAGCAGTTTGTTGCTAAACAGTCGCTGCAAGTACTTGGTAAAGTCTATCAAACACGCCGCAACGATAAAATTTGGTGGGTGGTAACCTATGGCAGCTTTGATAACTTAAATGCTGCTCGCGAAGTGCTAGCAAGCCTACCTGAAGCGGTGCGTAAAAATCAGCCGTTTTATAAAAAAATCAGTAAAATAAAACAAGAAATCGCGTTACTAGATCAGTAAATTTACACTGTTTAGTGTAAAATCGCGGCACACCAGTTTGAAGTAAAGAGCCGATGCAGAAAAAGACCAGAGCCTTCCTTAAATGGGCTGGCGGAAAATACAGCTTAGTTGAAGATATTAGCGCGCGCTTAAATGAAGCGAGCAAACACGCTGATACCTTAGTTGAACCGTTTGTTGGTGCTGGCTCGGTATTTTTAAACACAGATTTTAAAGATTATATTCTTAATGATATTAATGCTGATCTCATTAACTTGTATAACGAATTAAAAAACTCTCCAGATGAATTCATCAGCGATGCTAAAAAGCTGTTTGTTGATTTAAACAATCAGCCTGACGCATATTATGATTATCGCGTACAGTTTAATCAAAGTAATGACATTTACGAGCGAGCGATCTTATTTTTATATATGAATCGCCACGGCTACAACGGTTTATGCCGCTATAACCTGAAAGGAATTTTTAATGTTCCGTTCGGTAAGTATAAACGTCCGTATTTTCCTGAAAAAGAAATGTACTTTTTTGCCGAAAAAGCGCAACAAGCCACGTTTACTTGTTTAGGTTATGACGATGTATTTAAATTAGTACCCGATAACGCAGTGATCTATTGCGATCCACCTTATGTTCCTTTGAGTAAAACGGCGTCGTTTACCTCTTATGCTAAGGGTGGCTTTAATTTAGATGATCAGGCGAATCTAGCTAATTTAGCTGAGCAAGCGGCATTTGAAAACAAAACACCGGTATTGATCTCGAATCATGACACTGTATGGACACGTAAAATATATAGCCAAGCAACGTTAGCTGAAATTCAAGTTAAGCGGACGATTAGTCCAAAAGGTGGTTCGCGCAATAAAGTCAATGAGTTGATGGCTATGTACTTAGCACCCAAGTCACCACGCCATAGATAGCGGTTACAAAAAATATAAATAAAATAATAGCGATGATAATAATACTGGTAGGCGAGTGTTGTTTAAAGTCAGCGTGACGCTTGTGCTCAGATTGCACACCAAAAAATGCCGCAACAACACTTTGTATAGCGCTGATCAGTTGCCGCACTTTACTAGAACCTAGGACTAAGTGAACGTGCTTTTTGTGGTTCGTCTGAGCTGGTTAATAATTCAAGTAAATCTAAATAATGAAATTGTGCACTGCGACTATCACCAGTGATCCATGACATCCAACTTGATTCTTGTTCGACCTTCATACATTGCACTGCATTATTAATTTTTAAATGGCCTGAGCTACATTCGCAATCGTTAGCTGCGATAAGTGTATTATCACTTTTTGAAAAATAGCTTAGTGTACCGATAGTTATAGCAGCCGCAGTTAAGATCCCGATTTTAAAAGCACGCATTTTACTAAGTCCATAATAGTGTTACTCACTAGAGCATACATAAAAAATGCTCAAATAACAAACTTAATTTATCCTTAACAAATATAAAAAATTAATAAAATTAAAAGGTTAAGGTAAAAATAATGTTTATATTTAGCTGTTTAAAATATAACCGTTGCAAAACTTCAAATAGAGTTAAAGCTTTAATTAGCTGGGATTCTTGGGGAATAGCTTGATTTAGGTTACATTATGGCAATTATCGGCCCTGCTATTTTGCGCATTTTTAATATCACTAAGGATTGTTTATGTTAGAAACACTACAAAAGTACCTTATCGCCCCGTCTATTTTATCTGCTGATTTTGCCCGTTTGGGCGAAGATGTTGAGCGTGTTTTAGCTTCTGGTGCAGATGTAGTTCATTTTGATGTGATGGATAATCACTATGTGCCAAACTTAACAATTGGGCCTATGGTGTGCAAAGCGCTGCGTGATTATGGTATTACGGCGCCTATTGATGTGCATTTAATGGTTAAACCGGTCGATAGTTTAATACCGCAATTTGCTGATGCTGGTGCTTCAATCATTACTTTTCATCCTGAAGCGAGTGAACATATTGATCGCACTTTGCAGCTGATCAAAGATCATGGTTGCCAAGCTGGTTTAGTCTTTAACCCTGCGACGAGTTTAAGCTATTTAGAACATGTAATTGATAAGCTTGATGTGATTTTATTAATGTCGGTTAATCCAGGTTTTGGCGGTCAAAGTTTTATTCCTAATACTTTGGAAAAACTACGCCAAGCACGGAAAATAATTGATGATTCAGGTCGTGCTATTCGTTTAGAAGTAGATGGTGGTATTAAAGTCGATAATATTGCGGCGGCGGCTCAAGCCGGAGCTGACATGTTTGTTGCCGGCTCTGCTATTTTTAATCAGCCAGATTACCAACAAGTAATTGAACAAATGCGTGCCCAGTTAGAGGGTGTAAAATAATGAAGTATGAAGCCGCTTTATTTGATCTTGATGGTACTTTAGTTGATAGTGTTTATGATTTATATATAGCGATGAATCTGACTTTATCTGATTTAGCTTTTCCAATTGTAAGTCAGGGGTTGGTACAAAGCTGGGTTGGTAACGGCATTGAAATGCTGGTTAAGCGAGGCCTCAGTGGCGACATGAAAGTCAGTGAACACCTAGATCCAGCATTAGCAGATAAAGCAATTGCGCTTTTTTATGGTCATTATGAGCAACAAGTAGGTGAATACAGTGTGCTTTATCAACACGTAGAAACAGGCCTTGCGGCGTTACGTGGTATACCAAAAGCGTTGATCACTAACAAAGCCCGCTGCTTTACTGAAAAGCTACTTGATAAGCTCGCTTTAAGCAGTCATTTTGAGGTGATAGTGTGTGGTGATGACATGGCCAAAAAGCCTTCACCAGAGCCTCTTTTATTTGCTTGTCAGCAATTAAATGTACCAGTGAGTCAAGCAATTATGATTGGTGACTCAAAAAGTGATATCTTAGCGGCGCAAGCGGCACATATAGACGTACTTGCCGTTAATTATGGTTATAACCAAGGTGAAAATCTTGCTGATTTGAATCCACAGTACCTCTGTGAGAATTTCTTAGATATAATACCTGTTCTTACCCAGCGTTAAGCGATTTTTTAATTTTAGCATTTTTTATTTTTGTAATATAAAGGAACATCATGAGTAAACCAGTAGTGTTAAGTGGCATGCAGCCAACCGGTGGAATGACAATAGGCAACTATGTTGGCGCTATTAACCAGTGGGTAAAGCTACAGGAAGAGTATGATAGCCACTTTATGTTAGCTGATTTGCACGCGATTACGTTACGCCAAGATCCAGAGCTTTTAAAAACCCGTGTATTAGATGGTATAGCTTTGTATGTTGCATGTGGTATTGATCCAGATAAAGCTGCTTTATTTGTGCAGTCGCAAGTGCCTGAACATGCACAGCTAGGTTGGGTATTAAACTGTTATGCGCAAATGGGCGAGCTTAACCGCATGACCCAGTTTAAAGATAAGTCAGCAAAGAACACCAGCAACGTAAACGTTGGTTTGTTTGCTTATCCGGTATTACAAGCAGCTGATATTTTACTTTATCAAGCGGCGCAAGTACCAGTAGGTGATGATCAAAAGCAGCACCTTGAACTAACACGCGATATCGCAACGCGCTTTAATAACTTATATGGTGAAGTTTTCACGATCCCAGAACCTTACATTCCAGAGTTTGGTGCGCGCGTAATGAGCCTGCAAGATCCACTGAAAAAAATGTCTAAATCAGATGAAAACCCAAATGGTTTTATCATGATGTTAGACGAACCAAAAAAGATCGAGAAAAAGCTTAAAAAAGCAGTAACCGATTCAGACGAGCAAGCGCGTATTTATTTTGATCGCACTGAAAAACCAGGCGTATCAAACTTACTAACACTTATGTCTGTTGCAACCAAGCGCTCAATTGAAGAGTTAGTGCCTGAATACGAAGACAAAATGTATGGCCATCTGAAAAAAGACACCGCTGACGCAGTAGTAAGCATGATCGAGCCAATCCAAGCGCGCTTTAAAGAGATCCGTGAAGATCAAGCATTGCTCAACAACATCATGAAAACCGGTGCTGAAAAAGCCAGCGCACGTGCAGAAGTGACCTTAAAGTCTGTTTACAACGCGTTAGGATTTATTCCACGTCCGTAAAAGGTTGCTTGTCCGCTTAAATAAAAAATGCCGCTTAAATAGCGGCATTTTTTATAGAATACTAATTAATATTAAAGATCCAAATATAAACAGTAATGACATAGCTTGCTTGTCTGTTTTATCCATTACTCAGTCCTTTTGCTTGTCATTTCAGTGCTATCGTCAATATTAACCAAAGAAACGGTGTAACCTTTATTTTCAAGTAATGTAAGTAAGCTATCTTTGCCTGCAAGGTGTGCAACTCCAACAAGTACAAATTCACTTTTATCGTTATTAAACATCTCTTCTACTTTAGCTAACCAAGCATTATTTCTATCTGTTATTAACTGCTGATAAGTATGCGGATCATTTTTTTGCATTGTTTCAATAGCCACTTTATTCAGTGTGTCTGTATCACCTTGACGCCATGCAGATACCAGTTCTTTAAACATTACACCGTAATTATTTAACTCGGCTAAATTATTTTTAATAAAATTATTTTCGTTGTTCTGTCCCATTGTTTTGAAAAGCTCTAACTGAAACTCCATAGTTTCCAGATAGTTCTTTGTTTTATTATCTATCGTCGCTTTTTTGGTAAAGTACGCATCAACGCCTTCACCCATTAAGTTTTGTTTTTGCAACTCCATCGACATTAAAACAATACTTACCATAGCAGGGCGAAAACCATCTAACTTGGTTAGGTTAGCGCCAAATTCAGTAAGTTTATTTTCCAATAAAAGCTTTACTTGCGGGTTTAACTTTTGGCTTAACGTTTCGTTATTAGCATATGATAGCGCTGCTAACATTTGCATTTGTGCGTTCGCATCTGATGGGTCTGGAATTGGCGCTTCTAAAACAATAGTATCTGCTTGCTTATAAGCGTGATTAAACTCTGCAGGAAGCGGCATTTCTGATTTAGGTAAAATATGTACCGTACCACCAATAAATAACGAGTCACTGCCTTTGTTAACCTGCCACACAGAGCTTTGTGCTTGTGCTGTTGTTGCTATTAGGCTACTACTAAGTAAAACACTTGCTGATACTATTTTTTTGGTAAATGTGTTCATAGCAATTCCTTAATTTAAGCTGTTTAAAGTTTTTATTACTTAGTCAAAACAGAAGTTATGTAGGCTGTAATTGATGACGTTACTCGTGAAAGGTTCTTATCAATTTGTGAGTTAATTTTATTTATGGATGAGTCAAAATCAGCAGCTATTTTCTCATCTATGGTAGAGAGTAAGGTTTGAGTATTTATGTTGCTTGTTGTAACCGCATCAGAGGAAGTTGTTTGCTTATTGAGTGCTTGAGCATTCGTTATTGTTTCGCCAATCATGCACTGTGCTGATTTTGATTGAATCGCCTGCGTTTTACTTTCAGCAGCGATAACGAATGCAGTATTAAATGCAGTTGCTAATAGTAGGGCGGGTAGTACTTTTTTAATTGCGTTATTCATAATCAAACCTTTTATGTTTTTTAAGCGCTGCCAAATTAGTATGCAAAACGATTTTGGCTAAGCGGCTTGTTGATGACGTTTTAAAGAATATCGGTGAATTTTCATAGAGTCGCTTATCTAGTTGTGAGCAATTAATGTATAAGGTTTTCACTTTGTTTTATTCTTTAAAATCAATATTTTGATGTTAAACCTTATCTGCTAATATAAGGTTTATAAATACAGTTACTATAAAACATAATGTACATGTGGTAGGGTTTGGCAAAATAAAAAATACTTAAAGACTATGAATTATCAAATCGGACCTTGGCAATTTATTAGTAATCGCTGTGTGATTACTTCAAATAGTATAGAAAGGGAGTTAGATCCTCTATTAGTAAAGTTAGTACTTCATTTTATAAATAAGCCTCAACAAATCGTATCTCGTCAAGAGCTCATAGAGAGTGTATGGCAGCAAAAATTTGTAGATGATAATGCAATTAACCGTGCTATCTCAGAGCTGAGAAAGCAGCTAGCGCATCCGATTGAAAAAGCTCCTCTTTTAAAAACACATTATCGTAAAGGTTACAGTTTAACGGTTATACCTGAGCGTTTAACACAAGAGCTTGAACTTGATAAAACTCAACAACCTGCAAGTATCATATCGGTTGCTGTTGAAAAAGGTGATGATATTTCGACGATAAAGCCCAATCAAGCTATTCAAAAAAAGAGCACTCAAAAGCCCCTTATTTTTGCTTTAGCCGGTATTGTTTGCTTGTGCTTTTTAGCATGGTTCAGTTTAGTATTTATTAGCAAGCCAGAGGGAGAGTCTATTAAACAGGTAACGATAAAAAAGGTAGCAAGTACGTGGAACTTAGGAAGTGAAGTACACCCCGAACTATCCTCAGATCGGAAATATTTAGCCTATACCAATATTGAGCCAGAAACAGATATTAATCATGCATTTGTTAAGCGTCTTTCCGATCAAAGAGAGGTTGAACTCACTTATCCTGGTTTTCAGGTGTCCGTTTTATCGTGGCAGTTAAACCAGCCTTATGTGTTATTACAGGCTACAAACCTAAAGCAACAGCTTTGTGAAATGGTATTAGTTGATCTGAGTGAATTTCCGATTGTTGGGGAAACAAAGTTAATTAAAAAATGCGATCTTAGATACACTGGCTATGCACAAGTAGACGAAAATGGGGAACATATTTATTACACCGAGTATAAGAATGAACAAGATGGGTCTGGTTTATATCAATTTGACTTAGAATCGCAAAAGGAGTCAATTATCATCCCACCGCCAGGTATAATGTATGGCATCAGCATACCTCGTTTATCTCATTCTGGTAATAAGTTAGCGTATATACTCAATCAAAAAGGTCAGCCATTCTCTGTATTTACTTATAACTTTGAAACTCGTGAGACTAAGCGTTTATTTCAAGCACAGAAAAATACCATTAGCTTTGCTTTTGACTGGCTTTTAAATGATAAAGGCGTGATTGTTTCTGAAGGATCACAGCTCACAACCGTTTTATTTGATGAAAAGAGTATTCTTAAAAATACAGTGCAAGTTACGCCTGAAATATCGCCCTATTACATAGCGGTTCAATCAGCTAATAGCCTATTTTATTCTGCAAATAAAACGCAAACTTACTCATTAACCAAAGTTACCGGTTTATTTAGTGATACTCCTAAATATGAAGCACTCTATAAAAGTGAAAAAGATGATTACAACATTGTTGAAGTCGTTAACAAAGAGGGGCCTGCACAGGTTTTTGTATCAGAGCGCTCTGGTAGTAGTCAGTTATGGCTATCTCAAAATGGACTGATAAAGCAGCTTAGTCATTTTACCCACGATGGCTCATCTACGTTTGCAATGGGAGGATTGAGTGTATCTCCTAATCAGCAGCGTATTTTGTTGAGAATAAATAAAAGCATTGCATTTTATGATGTTATAGCTGAAAAGCTCTACTCAATAGCAGAGTTTAAAGGGCGTAAAATAGTAAGCTATGTATGGTCAAAAAATAATGAAGGTATCCTTTATATTGAACAAGGTGATTCAAAAAATATACTTGCCAAACTTAATTTATTAACTCGCGACACCACATTATTAGACGATATTAAACCCAATAAACTAATTTCAGATAGCGATGGTAGTAGTTACGTAATTACCAATAATAAGTTAATTCGACTATCTGATAGGCAAAGTTGGGAGTTATCTAAAGATGCTAGTAAAGCGATTGGCTATGCTATTCGGGGTAACTATTTATATTATTCAGATGCGATTTCAAGAGTTGCTCGACTTAACTTACAAGATAACACCATACAAGATATGCATATGGACTTTCGACCAATTGCTTTTTTTATAAGCGGTGATGACGAAATTTTATTTACGGGCTCAAAATACAAAGACATGCAAATAATGCAAATTAGTTGGAATGAGTAGTTAAGATAACTATGCAAAAAAAGTAAAACATTATCTGCAAAACAACTAACAATGGAGCGGACAAGAATCATAGCATCAACCACTATTACTCTATATTCAATAATATAAAGGATGTTTTTTATGATTCACGCAAGAAAACCTCATCGATTTAGTACCCACAACCGGTTAGTGTCAGGTGAGCGTTTTTGTCCGTGGTGTTGAATTCTGGCTGCGCCGTTATATTTCGGGCGCAGCAAATAACTAAAGGCGTTACTTTTTATCTAATTGATCCGTTAATTTATTGTCAATCTGTTTTTGAATTTCTCGCATTGATTTTTCTAGCTTTACGTTTAGCTTAGTGTTTAGTGAGTTTTCAAACCGAAGCTCTTTTTGCTGTGGATTTTGCATCACGACTTTAGAAATATGGACGCTGCTTAACTGTTGCATAATAAGTTCAGGGTTACCAGCAGCCATGGCTGAAGATGTACAGAATGTTGCTATGATCAGAATTACAGGTAATGCTTTTTTGATTAATTTTTTCATAATAAAACCCTTTTTAATTGTAAAGTGAGTCAGCAAGTGAACGTCTGCTAATATGTTTAACTGGCTGGTTTACTGTTGACGGTGAAAAGAATAGCTCTAAATTTTTTGTAAGTCGCTTATCTACTTATAAGGGATTTATAAATAACATTCTGAGTATTTTTAATATTATAAAACATGTCGTTACCTTTAAATCTTATATTCATATATAAGATTTAAAGGTAACGTTATATTGAAACTCTTGACGGTGTTAGGGTTTAAGAATATTAAAAGTCCAGAATCCAATATGAATTATCAAATCGGACCTTGGCAATTTATTGAACACCGCTATTGTTGTTGAAGCTGGCAGTATTGAGCGAGAATAAGACCCGTTAAGTTATTGATGCGCTTTACCAGTAAGTCTTAAGTAATTATTGCTCGCCAATAATTAAGTAAGTATATAAGCAAGTGTAATCCCACCGAAAAATAATAGAAGCCAAACGTAGAATTTTATCTTATTGTAAATAAAGGATAAAATGATGAAAGGCATATTTTACAGACAGTCAGAGCCTCACTATTTTGAAGCAAGCCGAAAGCGTTATAGCGATCCCTGAGTTATGCCGTGAACATCTAATGAGCAACTCAACCTTTTATTAATGGCGTGCAAAATTAAAAAACAGGTTTGACTTTAATTAACTGACTTTAGTATTTTCCGTAGCCCGTAGCCCGTAGCCCGTAGCCCGTAGCCCGTAGCCCGCTATGGCGCTTTAATGCCCGGCGATTGGCATGCTTTTACCGTAAAGCTGTAACCGTAAGGTTTGCTGTTATCTGGTGCAATTTCAACAATTTCGTAGTCGTTAATCTCAATCGCTTTACTGTCGTCAGATTTTTTGCAACGGGAGTATTGGTCTGCTTCGTAGGTGTAAGCAAACATAGCAATTAACCGTTTGCTGCGTTCAAAGTAACCTTTTGTGTTAAAGAATAATCGTACGGATTGAGTGGTTTCATCTTCTTCCGTCGGAGTTACTGGCAGTGTGGGAGGTGTTTGGGTAATATTTTCACTTGGTAGTTGCCCATGTATTTTTTGGCTGAGCTCTTCTACAACTTCAACTTCTTGTTGCTCTGTTAGTGCTCGACTTGAGAGCTGCTTGCTGCTGACGAAGTTGCTTACTATGTCATCAAAAACGGCACCGGTATCTTTGTCATCAACAAAAGACATTAGATTGATTATTACAATCGTTGATAAAAAAAACCGTATAGAAGCTGTAAGTAAAGGTGAATAGCTTTGGCTAATAAACTTTACCCGCTGTGAACCAAACGGTTTGATGATTAAGAGCATAAAAATATAGAACGGCAATATCAATTGTAATAATAGTAATGTTGATAGAGAGATGCCCAACGCCCAGGGTGGTAAATAAAGTAGCGTGGCAAAATTGTGGGTGTAATTAAAATGTGTTGCTGAAACATGAGTTACATTATTTACAATGCCACTGGCATTGGCCAGTACAAAGTTGGCGATACTGGCATAGAAAATAAGTATAAGTGCTTTGCCAGCAAGTGAATGCCAGAGCTTATTGAACTTTGGCCAAAACTCAATAGTAAGCGCTACGATAGTGATACTGGCGCATAGCCAACCAATTTGAAAGATGATTAGGCAGATTAACGCCAATAAGTAGAGCTTTTGCGCGGTGTTAAGATTAAACCAAATAGCTTTACCTTGCTCATAAAAGCGCAGTTTATGAGGTTGCAAATTTTGCTGTTGTTGCCTCAGCTGTTTGTTTGCACGCCATCTGGCAATTTTTATGTATCTTAACACCGGCCAACCTTAGTACATAAAGCGAAAACCCTATTTTGATAATAGGGGTTTTAAATAGTGGCCAGTATGTGAACGCTCACATTCGGCTACTTCATCCGGCGTGCCTGCAATGAGGATCTCACCGCCGCCAGCACCACCTTCGGGACCTAGATCAATGATCCAATCGGCTGTTTTTATTACATCAAGATTATGCTCAATAACCACAATCGTATTACCGTGGTCACGCAGGCGATGCAGTACTACTAATAATTGTTCAATATCAGCAAAGTGCAAGCCTGTGGTTGGTTCATCTAAAATGTATAAGGTTTTACCTGTGTCACGTTTAGATAACTCGCGGGCGAGTTTAACCCGTTGAGCTTCACCACCAGAGAGCGTTGTCGCGGCTTGGCCTAAGCGAATATAAGACAAGCCCACATCCATTAAGGTTTTTAGTTTACGCGCAATGGCGGGTATTTTATCAAAATAGTCGTGTGCGTCTTCCACCGTCATTTCTAATACTTGATGGATGTTTTTGCCTTTATACTGCACTTCTAACGTTTCACGGTTATAACGTTGCCCTTTACAGACATCACATGGCACATATACATCAGGTAAAAAGTGCATTTCGACTTTGATCACGCCATCGCCTTGGCAAGCTTCACAGCGGCCACCTTTTACATTAAAGCTAAAGCGACCGACTTTGTAACCACGAGAGCGAGATTCTTGCGTGCCCACAAACAGTTCACGAATGCCAGTAAAAATACCGGTATATGTGGCTGGGTTTGAGCGTGGGGTACGGCCAATCGGGCTTTGGTCAATGTCGATAACTTTATCAAAATGCTCAAGGCCACTAATTGATTTGTACGGTGCGGCTTCGGCGGTGGTTGCTCCGTTTAGTTCGGTATGAGCAAGTTTAAATAAGGTGTCGTTGATAAGTGTTGACTTACCAGAGCCTGATACGCCAGTAATACAGGTCATTAAACCAAAAGGTATTTTTAAATCGACATTTTTTAAGTTATTACCGCTAGCGCCAAACAGCTCTAACCACTTATCGTTGATTTTATGACGCTCTTTGGGAACTTCAATTTTGCGTCGGCCAGATAAAAATT
Organism: Pseudoalteromonas sp. SR41-4; assembly: GCF_014163985.1. NCBI lineage: Bacteria > Pseudomonadati > Pseudomonadota > Gammaproteobacteria > Alteromonadales > Pseudoalteromonadaceae > Pseudoalteromonas > Pseudoalteromonas sp. SR41-4. The sequence continues at coordinate 33,730 of NZ_JACJEI010000006.1, forward strand.
GCCCTGTTACTGACTCTTCGCTAGCTAAAATGTCATCGCGAGTACCTTGGGCAATGATATAGCCGCCATGCACGCCAGCTCCAGGACCAATATCAATAATATGATCGGCGGCACGTATGGCATCTTCGTCATGCTCTACCACAATCACGGTATTACCTAAGTCGCGTAGATGGATCAGCGTTTGCAGTAAACGGTCATTATCACGTTGATGCAAACCAATCGATGGTTCATCAAGTACATACATTACGCCTACTAAGCCTGCGCCAATTTGGCTGGCTAAGCGAATACGTTGAGCCTCACCGCCAGATAAAGTATCAGCACTGCGCTCTAAAGAGAGATAATTTAGCCCTACGTTGATCAAAAACGATAAACGGTCGCGAATTTCTTTTAAGATTTTCTCAGCTATCTGGCCTTTTTGGCCCGTTAAGCTTAGTTGCTCAAAAAAGCTCATCGCTTCACCAATACTCATACTGGTGATAGCGGGTAAGTTAGTCTGACCGATAAATACACTGCGCGCTTCTTGGCGTAGGCGCGACCCTTTACAACTTGGGCAAGCTTGGCTGGTTTGATATTTAGCCAGCTCTTCGCGCACGGAATTTGATTCTGTTTCACGATAGCGGCGGTTCATGTTATTTAACACGCCTTCAAACTCATGGTTACGAGTGATCAGATCGCCACGGTCGTTGCGGTAGTTAAAAGCAATTTTTGTATCGCCAGAACCGTCTAAAATGATTTTTTTAGCATCTTTAGATAGTTCCTGAAATGGCATTTCTAAATCAAATTTATAGTGCTCAGCAACGGCTTGTAGCATCTGGAAATAGTAAAAACTGCGTTTATCCCAGCCTTTTATGGCGCCGCCAGATAAACTAAGCTCTGGGTTTTGAATCACTCGATTTGGGTCGAAATACTGACGAACCCCTAAACCATCACAACTTTGGCATGCGCCTGCCGGATTATTAAATGAGAATAACCGAGGTTCAAGTTCGGTCATGGCGTAGCCACATGTTGGGCAAGCGAAGTTGGCGGAGAGCAGCAGCTCTTCGGCGTTTGCGTCATCCATCGATGCAATAGTTGCTACACCTGCTGACAGCTCTAACGCGGTTTCAAACGATTCGGCTAAACGCTGTTGTAAGCCATCTTTCACTTTAAAACGATCGACCACGACTTCAATAGTGTGTTTTTTATGTAGTTCTAAAGTCGGTGGATCAGAAAGGTCGCATACTTCCCCGTCAATACGGGCGCGAATATAACCTTGGCTGGCTAGTTGCTCTAACAACTTAACGTGCTCACCTTTGCGCTCTTTCACAACAGGGGCTAGCAACATCAGCTTGCTGCCCTCTGGGAACGCCAGCACAGTGTCGACCATTTGGCTAACAGTTTGTGCAGCGAGTGGCAAATCGTGAGTAGGGCAACGCGGTTCACCGACACGGGCAAACATTAAGCGCAGGTAATCATATATTTCGGTAATGGTGCCAACGGTGGAGCGGGGATTATGTGACGTTGATTTTTGTTCAATTGAAATTGCCGGCGACAACCCTTCAATATGATCAACATCAGGTTTTTCCATTAAAGATAAAAATTGTCTGGCATAGGCCGATAAAGATTCTACATACCGACGCTGCCCTTCTGCATATAAGGTATCAAATGCTAAAGACGATTTACCCGAACCAGATAGACCGGTGATAACAATTAATTTATCACGGGGAATGGTTAGGCTGATGTCTTTTAAATTGTGCGTGCGGGCGCCTCGGACTTCAATGTTTTCCATGCTATCTCGTTTCATTACCAAATTGATTTACTGAGTATCTCATAATACGTGCGAAGATTAATCCTTGATCAATGAAAAATCATCGCATTGGGACGATTATTTCTCTGTAAGCTTGTGGTAGAATCCCTGCTCAAATTTTAATAGACAGCAAGAACACGCGAATCATGACAGCTTCTTCACTCAATTCACGAGAAAAACGCGCCGCAGTTTCCTTAGCGAGTGTGTTTGCATTTCGTATGCTTGGCCTATTTATGTTGATGCCAGTATTGGCGATTTATGGGCAAGAATTATCAGGATTTTCACCGATATGGATTGGTTTTGCGATTGGCGCCTATGGTTTAACACAAGCTGTGTTACAAATTCCCATGGGGTGGTTATCGGATAAAATTGGCCGTAAAAAAGTCATTGTTGGCGGTTTAACTGTTTTTGCCATCGGTTCGGTGATTGCTGCCACGGCTGATTCAATGCAAATGGTCACTTTAGGGCGAGCATTACAAGGGATGGGCGCAATTGCCAGCTCGTTATTAGCTTTTGCTTCTGATTTGAGCCGCGATGAGCAACGACCAAAAGTGATGGCCGTGATTGGTATGAGCATAGGCATGAGCTTTGCTATTGCTATGTTACTTGGTCCAATGGTTGCCGCAGCGTGGGGTCTTGCTGGAGTGTTCTGGTTAACTGCTATTTTGGCTGTTGCAGGTATTTTTATTGTGTTGTTTTTGGTCCCCAAAGCGGTTAGTAAAGCCCCCAAAGGCGATACCTTAGCAAGCGTTAGCGATATTAAAAAACTCATTAAGCACCCGCAATTAGCGCGTTTAGATTTAGGGGTGATGCTATTACATTTGACCTTGACGACGATTTTTGTCGCCTTACCAGGGCAGTTAATTGCCAAAGGTTTAGCAGCACAAGCGCATTGGCAAGTATATATTCCCGTTTTATTACTGGCATTTTTATTAATGGCGCCAGTGATGATCATTGCGATCCGCAAAGAAAAAGAGAAACAGGCATTTGTTGGCTCTATCGCAGTGCTCGCTCTAAGTATGTTGGCAATGGCAATTGGTGTTGACTCAATCATCGGCATGGCGATGTGTATGCTGGCGTATTTTGTTGCCTTTAACTTTTTAGAAGCGACAATGCCGGCATTAGTATCGCGCTTAGCACCTGCTAGCCAAAAAGGCTCGGCGATGGGAGTGTTTTCGTCAGGACAATTTTTTGGTGCATTTTTAGGTGGTATTTTAGGCGGTTACGTTGCGCAATCAACAACGCCGCAAGCAGTGTTTGCCGCAGCCGCAGTTGTTGGGGTAATATGGCTTAACCTTGCGTGGAATATGCAAGTCCCGCCACGCAGTAAAATGATAAGCTTAATGACAGAATTAAGTAACGAGCAGCAAGCGCAAACCCTTGCTTCTCGTTTAGTTGCTTTACCAGGCGTAATTGAAGCAACAGTAGTCTGTGATGAAAATCGCAGTTATTTAAAGATTGATGATAAAGAATTTGACCTAGACCAAGCCCGCAAAGTGGCTGGTTTAATATAACGTTTATAGGAGAAAGGTCCATGGCACGCGGTGTGAACAAAGTAATCTTGGTTGGTAATTTAGGTCAAGATCCAGAAGTACGTTATATGCCTAACGGCAATGGTGTAGCGAATATTACTCTAGCTACGTCAGATAGCTATAAAGACAAAAACACCGGTCAAATGGTTGATAAAACAGAATGGCACCGTGTTGTGTTTTTTGGCAAGTTAGCTGAAATTGTTGGTGAATATTGCCGTAAAGGTTCACAAATTTACGTTGAAGGCAAACTTCAAACCCGTAAATGGACTGACCAACAAGGCCAAGAGAAATTCACCACTGAAATCGTAGTGGATGGTTTCACTGGTCAAATGCAAATGTTAGGTGCCCGTGGTGGCGACCAACAAAGTGGCGGTTACCAAGGTGGCCAACAGCAAAGCCACGGTGGTCAATCTCAAGGTGGTTACGGCCAACAACAGAGCGCACCGCAGCAAAGCGCACCACAACAAGGTGGTGGGTATGCTCAGCAGCAAAGTGCACCACAGCAAAGCGGTGGGTATGCACCAGCGCCACAACAAGCGCCAGCAGCTCGTCAGCAACCAGCGGCAGCACCACAGCAAAGTAATCAATACCAAGGTGGCGGCTATGCTCCACAAGGTGGTGGACAAGCGCAAGGTGGTTTTGCACCTAAGCCACAAAGTGCTCCGCAAGGCGGCGCATCAAATCCAATGGAACCACCTATCGATTTTGATGACGATATCCCGTTCTAATTCAAGACAAAAATGAAAATGTTTAAAAATACCCTGAAAAGCCGCTTTTAAGCGGCTTTTTTGTTTTTATAGTGTGCTGTAGTCTGAATATTACAAAATAGTAAGAGCTGGTGAATAGAGGGAGCTGACCGCTATTTTTCTTTTATGTTGGAGTTTTTTAGTTAACAGCTATCAAATGCTATGGAGTGAGAGTTATTTTTATTTAGAACGTGTACTGTCCTAGGTCTCTAAAAAAGCGTCAGTTTTGGCTTTGTTACTATATTTATAGCATTTAAAACCATCTTTAATCATGCTGTAGCCTTGTGTTTATAAAGATCTTGAACAACACTTTAGCTATTCATACAAATAGCGTAACAGCCATGGTGACTCAATTTAAAAATGCACAAGTACGGATGCTAAGTATTTATGTGATTGCTTTTATGCTTTTACTAACAGTATTTAATCTCTTGTTAGGGGAGATATTGCATCAAAAAGTACACATCACTGGGAGTCAATTAGCTAAGCAAGTCTATAGCCTCAAACTAAAGCCAATTGCAGATAAAGAGATCATTGCCGCACTTGCTCAAAGTCATGGTTTTATGCTTGAATCAGCCCATGAGTCGTTTCACTTTTCTGCTTTTATGACCCAAGATAGTGATATCTTTAAATATAAAACAGTTAGTTTAAAGCTTTATCATTTGCCTTTTTGGGTTGTAGAAAGTCCGCTATTTATTTTATTAAATCTAGTGATGATTGGCGCTGCTATTTGGAGTTATCGCTGGTGGCGTCTGCTATTTAAACAGCGCGATGGCGTAGATTCAATTGCATTATTAACTGGTAGTAAAGTATCAAGCAGCCAACAAGCGCCTAAAGATGTGGTTAAATTAGCACTAAATGATATTGCAATTAATAGTACAAAAGTACTTACAGCCAAGCGTAAATTAAGTTCCGCAGACGATGTTGCAATTACCGCAATGTACGGTATCCAAAATAATCATAACCACCTTTTTGCTTTACTTTATTGGACACGGCCATTTCCAGATAACGTTGATTTAGAAAGCCACTTTAAACTTATTGTAATCAAAGGTTTTAAAGAGTTATCTCGGGTATCAGTTAAGTTGTTATCTTCAGGAGGTCTGGCAATTACCTTGGAGAATATACCTCAACCTGATATCGATGCTTACACTAAGCGCTTGCATCAAATTATTTATCAGGCTTCTTTGCTTTATCGCGGTGATTTGTCTCGTAAAGAAATTAAAATAGGCGTATGTAATTACCGCGATGGTGCCGATCAAACTGTGGTTTATCAGTTAACTAAATCAGCACTCGCATTAGCAAAACAAAGTCCATGGCAGCATACTCATCGGGTACCGTTTAACCATACGCGTTCAACGGTGCTGGCAAATAGCGATGAGAACTTAGCTGATTACATTAGCAAAAAGAAATTTATGTTGTTTTTTCAGCCGCTATTTGAGTTCGCCAGTGGTGATATTTTACAGCATGAAGCTTTGATCCGGGTTCGTCATAAGTCTTTAGGGATGCTTTCTGCTAAGCAATTTATTCCTCAACTAAAAAATGATTCAGCGATTGTTTTATTGGATAAAACAGTATTGGATCAAGTTGTTAAGTTATTAGAAAGTGAAACAAGTGCGTTAACTGTGAGTATTAACTTACACGCATTTAATTGGTTTTCTAATGACTATTGGCGCTGGTTTGGGCAGAGGATGAAAAATGTAAAAGGCGCTGATAAGCTACAGTTTGAGATATCGGAGGTGGATTTTTATCAACATCAACAGCGATTGAATTTTGCTTTTAGTACAATTAAATCAGTGGGGAGCTCAGTATCAATTGATAATGTTTCATCGCACGATAAAATCGCTTTATTAGCGCCTTACAAAGGGATCAAAGGACTCAAGCTTAGCTATGATTTAATCCACGACATTGATAAAAATGTAACGCAGCAAAAAGTGGTGCGCCAAATTGTAGCCAGTGCAGAGCGAGTGAACTTACCCGTATACGGTGTTGGTGTTGAGACGCAGCAAGAGCTCAATATGCTTAAAAAACAGGGCGTCATTGGCGCGCAAGGATTTTATTTTACGGAGCCTTTGCAAGAGTTTACTAATGTAATGGTTAATTAATCTATTAACTGGCGGTAACGCAGTCCATCTAAGCCTTGCAGACCGCCGGTATGAATCGCAACGATCCTGCTACCTGCTGGAAAGTAGCCTTGTGCGATTAATTGCCATAATGCATACATCATTTTTCCTGAATAAATAGGCTCAAGTGGTAATTTATGTTGGGTTTGCATCATTTGGCAAAACTGCCAAAGTTTAGGGCTAAATTTACCATAGCCACCATCATGAAACGCGGTGAGTAATTGCCAGTTTTGCTGCTGCGTAGCAATTGCACTAAGAGATTTGATTTCATCCACTAGATAATCTGCTTGCTTTAATACCGCAACCCCTAAAACCTGAGTGGTCTTATCGCAGCCTTCAATCAGTCCTGCTAATGTGCCGCCACTACCGGTTGGGCATAAAACATAATCAGTGTGAGGTAATGATTGAGCGAGTTCTCTACAACCTAGCAAGGCGGCTTTATTAGTGCCACCTTCCGGTAATATATATGCATTGGGGAAATATGCTTGTAACTGAGCTAGGTAATCTGGAGTATTTCGCTCTCGGTATTCTATACGTGTTACAGGGTGAAGCTGCATACCGCATTGCTTAGCAAACTGTAAGGTGGGGTTGTGTCGATCAAGTTCAGGGCCGCGAATAATGCCGTGGGTTTTTAAGTTGAATTGCTTTCCTGCAGCAGCACAGGCATGAATATGATTTGAAAAAGCACCGCCAAAAGTAACTAATTCTGTTTTACCCTCTGTTTTCATTGCAGTTAAGTTATATTTTAATTTTCGCCATTTATTGCCGCTTATTAACGGATGCAGAAGATCGTCACGTTTTATCGATAAAGATATTCTTTGTTCACTCAGCATCGAACAAGTGATTTTTTGCAGTGGAGACTCAGGGATTAAATTCACAGTTGCAACTTAAAATAAATGGGCCATAAGTTTAACAAATTAGCCATGAACAAGAAAAGGGGCTATTTTCATACTATGTGATGGTAATTTACTGGCATGAAGTACGGTAATAGTTGTAAACTCAGATAATTTTTGAACAAAGCTTGTGTTTTGCCTTGCAAGTACATAGCATAAGAGTTTAATTATAAAAAATAAATAATGACCAAATAATTGCCGCTTTTTGGGAATGGAATATATGCGAATTGCTCCTTTATCTCTGTTAATTTCAGCTAGTTTGTTTGCATCGAGTGCATTTGCACAAGATACAGCCACAGTTACTGGAATTGAATCTGAGATCAGTATTAAACAAGCTGAATACGATAACGCTACACAGATACTTGAAAAACATTTAAAAGAAGAAAGTCAGTTACAAAGTCAACTTGATTTATTACGCACTCGTTCGACTGAGCTGGACAAAGAAAAAAATCAAGCACTTGATGCCATGAATGAAATGTATCGTCGTTTAATTGATGATCCCACTATTGATATAAGTGCTGCACAGGCGCGATATCAGCAAGCTGTGGTTGATCATAAGCAAAATAAAGACGATATCGCGATGCAGTTGGCGGCAATTGCATCCCACCGCAAAGACATTGAACAAATTCGCGTAGCAAAACATACTCAGTTAAATACACTCGAAAGCTTAAAAGAACAATTAACAACAGCCCGAGTTGAGCGCTTACGCAATGAGTTTACCCGCGAAGGGACGCTAGAAGTTAATCACACTATCAACTGTAAACGAACAGAAACATTGGCAGCCTGTGAGCAACGAGGCCAGCAAATGGGCTTACAAAAAGCAACCAAGCGTTTTGTAGACCAAATTTTTGCTAACTTAACTGAAGAGCGCCTAGTTGAACCCAAACGTAATATGGCTGGTGCACAAGTACAGGTTTTAAGTAGCCATGTAGTTAATAGTGCTTTTAGCGGTCAAGGCAATTATAACGTTAACTTAAGCGTCACTATGCGCGGTGATGTGAATAGCAGCCGCTTATGTAATTTATTGAGTGTTGATAATCGCTATTGTTCAGAGTACGGCACGCCGCTAACGGCAACCTATCAAACTCGGTATGACACTACTTTTACTGATAGTCAGTTAACATTCAGTGATGGTCAGGATAATGCCAACGTTTCGGTGTCACGCTTGAGTGAACAACCAATACGTGATTATTCAGTCAAACCAATGCCAACGGTTAATACACAAGTCGTTGATAGTAATAAAATGATTGAATTTACACTGCGTTCAAACGTATACGACGACGAAGTGTTTATTGATGGCGTAAGTTTTGGTTCAACACGTTTAGCAACGACTTTACCAAGTGGTATTCATGATGTTGAAGTTCGCAAGCAGGGTTATAAACCTTATCGCGTGCGTGTTGATTTACGAAAGCCGCAGACGATTCATGCTAAGTTGGTAAAAAAGCCTGAGTCGATTGCTGCACCGACATACACCAGCGAGCAACGTAATACGACATCAGTAACTAGTGCAGCTATAGGCAATGCTGCCGCTGACGTGGTAGTTATTCCCGCAGGTAAGTTTGAAATGGGTGATATCAATGGCAATGGACTTGCAAATGAGCGTCCAGTTGTTGAAAAAACCATTGCAAACTCATTTGCGATGCAAAATAAAGAAGTGACAGTCGGTGCTTATCAAAAGTTCGTCAGCAACACTAACTATAAAACTGAAGCTGAGCGTAATCGTGGCTGTGCTTATTATTTAAATGGCGAACCGGTCTGGGAAGCAAATTTAAATTGGCGTAATCCAGGTTTTGAGCAAGGCAGTGATTTTCCAGCAGTGTGCTTAACCTACAACGATGCGAAAGCATACGCTGATTGGTTGTCTGGTCAAACAGGTCAACAATATCGTTTACCTAATGAGGTTGAGTGGGAGTATGCAGCACGCGCTGGTACTAAAACTGAATACCCGTGGGGGAATGAGATAGGTAAAAATTTAGCCAATTGTGGTTGGTGTGGTAGTGAGTGGTCAAATAAAAGTGCATCGCCAACAGGCTCGTTTGCACCTAATGCGTTTGGTCTCTACGACACAGTAGGAAATGTATGGGAATGGACTCATAAGTCAGCTGAACAAGCGGATGTTACTGTCCGTGGTGGTGCGTGGAATTTCGCGCCTAGCTTAGCTCGTGCTTCAACTCGTTTGATTTTAGCGCCAGATTTTCGTGCAAACTATATTGGTTTTCGTCTAGTACGCGAACGATAAAATTAATTTAAAAAGGAAGCATAGCTTCCTTTTTTACCCAATTAACAAAGGTAGCTGCACTTTTATTGCCGAACTGATTCAGCATGGTAAAGTTGCATAAGCTAATATAAGAATATTTTTCAAAGGTCATCCAGCCTCATGTTTAAAAAGCTCCGTGGTATTTTTTCAAACGATCTATCGATCGACTTGGGTACAGCCAACACCCTTATTTATGTTAAAGACGAAGGCATTGTCCTTAATGAACCATCAGTAGTTGCGATCCGTCAAGAACGCGCTGGTGGACCTAAAAGTGTAGCCTCAGTAGGGACTGAAGCAAAGCAAATGCTTGGTCGAACGCCTGGTAATATCAAAGCCATTCGGCCAATGAAAGACGGTGTAATTGCTGATTTTTATGTAACTGAAAAAATGTTACAACACTTTATTAAACAAGTGCATAACAATAACTTTTTACGTCCAAGTCCGCGTGTGCTTATTTGCGTACCGTGCGGTGCTACGCAAGTAGAAAAACGCGCAATTCGTGAGTCGGCTATGGGCGCAGGTGCGCGTGAAGTTTATTTAATTGAAGAGCCAATGGCTGCGGCAATCGGTGCAGGTTTACCGGTATCAGAAGCAACAGGTTCAATGGTTGTAGATATCGGTGGTGGTACCACTGAAGTTGCAATTATTTCACTAAACGGCGTGGTGTACTCATCATCTGTACGTATTGGTGGGGATAAGTTTGATGAAGCAATTATCAACTATGTACGTCGTAATTTTGGTAGTTTAATTGGTGAAGCAACGGCTGAAAACATTAAACATCAAATTGGTTCTGCGTTTAAAACAGATGAGCCAATTGAGATTGAAGTACGTGGCCGTAACCTTGCCGAAGGTGTTCCGCGTTCATTTACGCTTAATTCACATGAAATATTAGAAGCCTTGCAAGAGCCATTAATGGGGATTGTTAGTGCGGTAATGGTTGCCCTTGAGCAATCGCCACCAGAGCTGGCGTCAGATATATCAGCCAAAGGCATGGTATTAACAGGTGGTGGTGCATTACTTAAAGATTTAGACCGTTTATTAATGGAAGAGACCGGCATTCCTGTTGTGGTTGCTGATGATCCATTAACGTGCGTTGCGCGTGGTGGCGGTAAGGCACTTGAGATGATTGATATGCATGGTGGTGATGTATTTAGTTACGACTAATGAAGTTAATGTTCGGGCGTGCCATTTCTTTGCAGCTGCGACTTTTTGTCGCGGTGCTTTTGAGTATCGTGTTGATCGTAGGCGATCGTTATACGCAAGGTGGCACCACAGTACGCACTAGTTTAAACACCTTAGTTAGTCCGTTATTGTATTTAGCCAATTTACCTTATGAAGTATTTAGCCTCGGGGCTAAAAGCTTACACACGCGCGATCAATTATTAACTGAAAACGAAGCCCTCAAGAAAAAACAATTACTGCAAAGCGAACAGCTTCAGCAATATCAATTCTTAAACAAAGAAAATCAAAAGCTACGCGCGTTACTTGGTTCTTCTGCTAAGCAGTCAAATCGTAAAATTATTGCTCAAGTTCTCTCTGTTCATTCAAATCCTTATAGCCATCAAGTGGTGATCAATCGTGGCACGATAGATGGCATCAGTGAAGGCCAAGCGGTGATTGATGAGATGGGGGTCGTCGGACAACTTACCAAAGTAGGCTCAACGACGTCTCGGGTGTTACTGATGACCGACACAACCCATGCCACACCAGTACGTATTTTACGTAATGATGTGCGTACCGTGGTTGAAGGGATTGGTAAAATTAATTTAGTTAAACTCTCCCATGTACCCCATAGTTTAGATGTACGGATTGGTGATGTGCTAGTGACATCAGGACTTGGAGGCACTTTTCCTGAGGGCTACCCGGTTGCTGTGGTAACTGAAATTAATCGCGATGAGGGCCGCCCGTTTGCTCAAGTATACGCCGAGCCGATAGCTCAGTTAGATCGTATTCGCTTATTAGTGATCTTATGGCGTAATCAGCAGGAAACTATCAGCAATGAATAGTCGTTACTTCTTATTGATCACCGTGAGTATTTTCTTTGCGTTGATCATGGCTTTGATGCCATTGCCTTTTTCGTTTGAACCCTTTCGCCCTGACTGGGTGTTATTAGTATTAATGTACTGGTCTTTAGCTGTTCCACATCGATTAAATATTGGTACGGCTTGGGTAGTTGGCTTGCTGATTGATTTAGCCACAGGGTCACCGCTGGGAATTAATTCACTCACTTACTCAATTTGTATTTTTGTAACCGCAAGTAACTTTCAAAAAATTCGTAATTTTTCAATTTGGCAGCAAGCGATACTCGTGGGCTTATTTTTAACCCTATATCACTTAATGCAATTTTGGCTTAATCACTTTTTAATGGACGTTTATTTCAACCCGCAGTATTTATGGCCGGTCGTGACTGGCATGTTAAGTTGGCCTTGGATTTTCTTATTGCTACGTAAATATCGCCGTCATTTCAGGATCAGGTAATGCAAACTGCCATTTATTTAGCGTCAGCTTCTCCTCGGCGCAAAGAATTACTAACTCAACTTGGTATCGAATTTTCACAATTTAGTGTTGATGCTGATGAAAGCCAGCTAGCAGACGAAACTCCCCTTGAACTTGTTGAGCGTTTAGCGCGTCTAAAAGCTCAAACCGGTGTTGCTATGGGGTATACAGATCGCCCCGTACTCGGCAGTGATACCGTAGTGGTCATAGATAATCAGTCACTAGGTAAACCCCGTGATAAAACTGACTTTATGGCAACCCTAAAACGTTTATCTGGGCGCAGTCATCAAGTGTTAACGGCAATTGCATTTGCTACTGAACACAAGGTCATGAGTTGTGTAGTAACCACGCAAGTGAGTTTTAAAACACTCTCAGAACAAGAATTAGCAGCATATTGGCAAACTGGTGAACCACAAGACAAAGCCGGTGGCTATGGTATACAAGGACTCGGTGGGCGCTTTGTTACTAATATTTCCGGTAGCTATTTTGCGGTAGTAGGCTTACCTTTATATGAATGCGAAAAATTATTAAGCGAATTCCTAAGTAGGTAACATGAGTATAGAATTACTGATCAACGTCACCCCGAGTGAAAGCCGTGTTGCCCTGATTGAAAACGGTGTATTACAAGAAATTCAACTAGAGCGTATTGGCAATTTAGGTATCGTCGGTAATATTTATTTAGGTAAAATAAGCCGAGTGTTACCGGGTATGCAAGCTGCGTTTGTTGATATTGGTTTAGATAAAGCGGCTTTTTTACACGCGTCTGATATTGTAAATAGCGCCTCTATTGTTGAAGGTGTTGACGAGCAACCAATTAAAAAAGTACAAGATATTCGCGAGTTAGTGCGCCAAGGTCAATACATTATGGTGCAAGTGGTAAAAGATCCACTGGGTACTAAAGGCGCACGTTTAACAACTGACATCACCATCCCTTCTCGTTATTTAGTGTTTATGCCAGATGCCACTCATGTTGGTGTGAGTCAGCGTATAGAAACCGAAGAAGAACGCGCGCGATTGAAAAGCATTGTAGGTGAGTATGGCGATGAAGACGGCAGCTTTATAGTTCGTACTGCAGCTGAAGGTGCCAGCGAAGCTGAGTTGCGTCACGATGCCGAGTTTTTAAAAAAACTATGGAAAAAAATCGTCACTAAACGTAAAAAAACCAGCAAAGAAAGTATTTTGCATGAAGATTTAACCTTAGCATTTCGAACTCTACGAGATTACGTAGGGGAAGATATGGAGCGTATTCGGGTTGACTCAAAGCTAACCTATGAAGAGCTAAAAAGCTTTACCGCAGAGTTTGTACCAATTCTTTCCGATGCTTTAGAGTATTATCCAGGCGAGCGACCAATTTTTGATTTGTTTGATGTTGAAAGTGAAATACAAAAAGCCTTACATCGTAAAGTGACGTTAAAGTCAGGTGGCTATTTAATTATCGACCAAACCGAAGCGATGACCACGGTCGATGTTAATACCGGTGCCTTTGTTGGCCATCGAAATCTCGAAGAAACTATTTTTAACACCAACGTAGAAGCTACTTCTGCGATTGCCCGTCAGCTTAGGTTGCGTAACTTGGGCGGTATTATCATTATTGACTTTATTGACATGGTTAGCGAAGAGCATAAGCGCAGGGTATTGCATTCACTTGAGTCTGCACTGGGTAAAGATCGCGTTAAATCAAATATTAATGGTTTATCGGCATTAGGCTTAGTGGAAATGACCCGCAAACGTACTCGAGAAAGTCTTGAGCATATTTTATGTGATGTATGTCCGGCCTGCTCTGGGCGCGGTTCACAAAAAACCGTTGAAACCGTATGCTATGAAATACTGCGTGAAATTGTTCGAGTAAACCGTGCTTACGCGGCTGATAAATTTATGGTTTATGCAGCTCCCGCGGTAAGTGAGGCATTACTTAATGACGAGTATCATAATCTTGCAGAACTAGAGTTATTTATTGGTAAGCAAGTGAGCATTCAAACCGAAAGCCTCTACAGTCAAGAGCAGTTTGATGTGGTTATGATGTAATGAAAGCAAAGACGGTCTGTTTTTTTTGTATCCGTAAGTTATGGCAAGTGTTCGCCATAACGCTGGTACTGCTTGCCGTTGTTGTTTCGGTTTTAAAATATACCCTGCCGTATGCCAATGACTATAAAGGTGACCTTGAAAGTTATCTATATGATAAGTTTGCGGTTAATTTATCAATTGGGGCTATTTCTGCCAGCTGGCATGGCCAAGGCCCTTCTATTGTCTTGGAAGATATCACCTTTGAAGATAATAAAAGCTCACCCATCGCACTGACTATCGCTAAAGCTAGCCTTGAATTAAACGTCTGGGAAACCATCAAAACACGACAGTTAAAATCTAACTACTTTGTGATCAACGGTTTCCATGCTGATGTTGATATGCCGACTATGTTGCAGTCAAACAGCAGTGAGGTATCGTTTGAACAAAAAGAGCTGATTGAAGGCTTATTCTTAGGTAAAACCGGTCATTTTGCGGTTGAAAATAGTAGTCTTAATTTTATCTTGGCAGATGGCAAAGAGCGTCGGGTGATGCTTGAAGACATCGTTTGGCAAAATCAATACGAACAACACTTAGCTAGTGGTACTTTAGCATTGCCCGGGATTTCAGTGGGTACATTTGATGCTCGCTTGGCATTAACCGGATCGACGCTAGAAACCATGCTGGGTGATATTTATGTGCAAGCAAATAATGTTGATGTGTCGAAATGGCTGGCTCAGTATATTAATGCTAGTAAAGAGCAGCTCAATTCTGACATTAACTTAGAATCATGGTTGAGTATTGAAAAAGGCCTGATCAAAGATGTCACAGTTAAATGGTTGCCAAGCTTTATTAATTGGCAGCAAGATACAAAAAGTCATCAATTTAGTTTAAGTGAAGGGGGTTTTAGCCTTTACCCTTGGCAGCAAGGTTGGCGGTTAAAAAGTTCAGGGGTGCGGCTCTCAAACGATCAACAGCATTGGCCTGACTTTCAATTTGAAGCACAGCTGGATAACAAGCAACAACAAATTTGGTTGCAAGAACTCGATTTTGATTTGGTTACAAGGTTAGCCCAGTTAAGTGATTTTGCTGAATTAGAGCCGCTGTTAAGTCGTCAACCCAGTGGTCAAGTTAAGCGCGCTTATGTGCAATTTACATCAACACAGCAATGGCAATTATGGTTTGAAGCCCAGCAATTGGGCTGGCTTGCAGAGCAAGGTGTGCCCGGTGTGCAGGGCTTACTTGTCGATGGTTTGTTAAATCAAGATCGTGGTCGTATTAATCTGTTTGGCGAAAATAGCGAGTTACTTACCGCTGATACTTTTAGCCAGCCAATCAAATATAACCAACTGAATATGCAAATTGATTTAGCCAATAGTGAGCAAGGTTGGCAGATCAGCAGTGATAATATGTGGCTTGATAATGATGAGGTCACTGTTGCAGCCGAAATGAAGCTTAGCTTAGACGAACAGCCTCGGCTTGATTTATATGCAGAAGCATTTGCACCAGATGCCAGTGTTGCCAGCCATTATTTCCCACGCCCTGTGATGACTAAAAATTTAGTTGATTACTTAACTGGGGCTATTAAAGGTGGTGAACTTACGCAAACACAAGTGCTGTTTTCTGGGCCGTTAACGGGCTTTCCGTTTGCCGATAATTCAGGACAGTTTGAAGTATTAGCGCAGGTAGATAACGCCAATTATCAATTTGCCCCTGATTGGCCTGCAGTAACTCAAGCGAGTGCAAAATTACATTTTGAAAATCAGCGTATGGATATTTACTCTGAGCATGGGCGGCTTGTTAACTTAGCGATCGATGATGCCGTGCATGTCAGTATTGCAGATCTAATGAACGCAGATTTACTGAGCGTAAAAATTAATAAACGTGCTGAGATGGAAACATTACTGCCGTTTTTTAAAGCAACGCCAATTGCTGAGCCACTAGCAAATGTATTTGAGGTGATCCAAGGTAACGGCGCTGCCAGCGCTGATATTGAGCTACTTGTTGATTTAAATGAGTTAGATGTAACAGCTAAAGGCATGGTTAATTTAAAAGATCTGCCAGTGTATTTAGCACAACCTGGGCTTCAGCTTGAAGGTGTTACAGGTCAGCTCTATTTTAATGATGATCAGATCACTTTAGAAAATGCTAACGCAAGTTGGTTAGGAATGCCGCTGAAAGTTAACTTTAATGGTAAAAATATTGGCCCAAACTATCGTGCTGACGTTGATATAAAAGTACAGTTAAATGCTGATACGTTAATTTCTCATGGTCAAGACTTACTAAAAGGTTACTTGCATGGTGAAAGTGAAGTGGCTATTAATCTTGCTCTAAACTTTTTAACGGACGGCTTTGATTATCGCGCTAATGTCAGCTCACAACTCGAAGGGCTCAGTAGTGAGCTGCCCGCACCATACACTAAAAGTGCCGATCAAGTATGGCCGCTAGCGGCTGTTATTCAAGGTGATAATATTTCTAATTTGATCACCGCTAATATTAATAACAACTTATATTTTAATGGCATCTTAGCGAATAACGTTGGCAAACTAACCAATGCACAGTTTATTTTAGGCGAGCATGATCTGGGTTTAAACCAGCAAGACTTAAGTGTTGCAATTGATTTAGAGCAAACAGATCTATTACCTTGGCTTGGCTTGATCCAGCAGATCATCACCATCAGTCAAATAGAATCAGCTGAGCAGAGCGTACTACCGCCATTAAAAGAAGTGGTGGGTAACATTCAGCAATTAACCATTGGTGATATTGCATTTAATGATTTTGAAATGCGTTTAGCGCCGACCCCAAGTGACATGAGCTTACGGCTAAACGCCAAAGAATTACGCTCGCAAGTACTTATTCCGCTAGATAAATCAAGTCGGCCGATTCATATTGCCAGTGATTATTTACGTGTTAACTTTACCCCAACAACAGACGAATTACAGCCATCTGAAACATCTCAAGATTACACTTGGTTGAGTGACATACCGGCCATTGAATTTGAGTGTGCTGATTGTAAAGTGGCAAGCTATCAATTAGATAAAGTCAGCGCATCGCTTTATGGCGATGGTCATAAGCTCACCATATCTGAGCTGGTGGTTGATAAAGGCGAGCATGTGTTACGTGCTAAAGGGCATTGGCAAGATGGCATAAGTCAATTTAGCGGTAATATGCAAAGTGATGACATTGGTGAACTATTTGATGAATTTGATATAACCACCACAGTTAAAGATTCACCCGCAGATATTAAATTTACGCTTGCGTGGCAAGATGCGCCTTATTTATTTGATATTGCCAGCCTCAACGGTAATTTAGATTGGCGTTTAGGCGAAGGGCATTTAGCTGAGGTAAGCGATGGCGGCGCAAGGGTATTTTCGTTGCTGAGCCTGGATTCATTAGTGCGTAAGTTAAAACTCGATTTTAGAGATGTATTTTCGAAAGGTTTTTTTTATAACAGTCTGCAAGGTACCATGCAGGTAGATAAAGGCATCGCTTACACGCAAGATACGAAAATGGATGGAGTACCTGCCGATCTGACGGTTAAAGGCCATACTAACCTCAATACCATGGAAATTGATTACGATTTAGCGGTTGCACCACAAGTGACCTCAAGTATTCCGGTGATTGTCGCGTGGATGGTCAATCCGGTAACTGGGCTTGCAGCATTGGCGATAGATAAAGTACTCCACTCTGCGCGCGTTATTTCTGAGATTAATTTTAAAGTGACTGGCAGCATGACTGATCCTGTAGTGAAAGAAGTAGATCGTAAAAGTCGTGAAGTGACTCTTCCGCAAGCTGCACAAAACCAACCTCAAGCCGCCGCCTCCAGTGAGTTAATACTCAAAGATGCCGCTGTTACAGTCACCCAATAAGGCCTTAAACGATGCAAGCTATGATAGTCGCTCTACAAATGTGCTCCAGGCTGTGTGCTGATGACAACATGAATCAACTTAGGCAACAGTTAACCACGCTTCCTGCAACTCGGCCGTTACTGGTGTGTTTACCTGAAAGCTTCTTAGTGTTTGCTAATAGCGGTCATGAAACACTTGTTGTAGCAAAACAAAGTGATGTTTATCAACAACAATTAAGTGAGTTATGTCGCCAACATGATATTTGGCTAGCAGCAGGTACTGTGCCTATTGCCACAGAGCATGACAAATACTTTGCAGCGTCTTTGCTTTTTAATGAGCAAGGTGAAGTGCTGGCCCAGTACAATAAAATGCATTTATTTGACGTTGATGTTGCTGATGGGACTGGTGCGTATCGCGAGTCTAACTTCACCGAAGCGGGCAGTGACATTGTGGTGGTCGATTCACCGTTTGGTAAAATAGGTCTTACAGTATGTTATGATCTACGCTTTAGTGGCTTATTTAGTGCTTTGCAACGAGCCGGGGCAGAGGTTATTTTAGTGCCTAGCGCATTTACTACCATAACAGGTGCAGCTCATTGGCAACCGTTATTAACGGCCAGAGCGATAGAGACGCAAAGTTATGTGATTGCTGCTGCGCAAGTAGGGCAACACGAAAATGGTCGCGCGACATACGGCCACAGTATTATTATTTCTCCTTGGGGTGACGTCCTCAGCGAGCTTGCAAATGGCATTGGGTTTATTGGTTGTCAGCCAGATCTAAACCGCTTACACGCCATTCGTCGAGATATGCCAGTGCAATCTCACCAACGATTTAGAGAGCATTTATTATGAACACGGTTGAACAGCATTTATTACACGACAGCCAGCTAAATCGAGAAGAACTCGAAAAAACGCTTGGTTTTATTCATCAGCATAAAGTTGATTACGCGGATCTTTACTTTCAATCTAGCCACCATGAATCATGGGTGCTTGAAGATGGCTTAGTAAAAGAAGGCTCGTACAACGTTGAACGCGGCGTCGGCGTACGCGCAGTTAGTGGCGAAAAAACCGGTTTTTCGTACTCTGATGCAATTAATTTAGAAGCACTTAACAAAGCCGCAACCGCTGCGCGCAGTATTGCCGAAGCAGGTGAAAGTAAAGCCATTCAGGTATTTAGTGATGTAGCAGCAAAACAGCAGTTTGCACCACTGCAGCCGATTCAAAGCATGAGTGATACCGACAAAGTAAATTTATTACGTGAGCTTGAAAATTATATTCGTGAGCTTGCTCCTGACGCAGAGCAAGTTATTAGCTCTATGTCTGCGGTGTATGAAGAAGTATTGATTGCGGCCAGCGATGGTACATTTGCCACCGATATCCGCCCATTGATCCGTTTAAATTGCTCGGTATTACTTGAAAAAGACGGCCGCCGTGAACGCGGTGGCGCAGGTGGTGGCGCACGTTTAGATTATGGTTACTTTAAAGAACTGGTGGATGGTAAACCCCGTTGGATGGAATACGCAGAAGAAGCCGTACGCCAAGCAAAAGTAAACCTTGAAGCTATTGACGCTCCAGCGGGCACGATGGAAGTGGTACTTGGCGCAGGTTGGCCAGGAGTCTTACTGCATGAAGCCGTAGGTCATGGCCTAGAAGGCGACTTTAACCGTAAAGGAGCCTCGGCATTTAGCGGTAAAGTGGGCCAAAAAGTCGCATCAGAGCTGTGTACTGTAGTTGATGACGGCACCATTGCCGATCGCCGTGGTTCACTTAATGTGGATGACGAAGGTACGCCTGCAGCGTACAACGTACTTATCGAAAACGGTATTTTAAAAGGCTACATGCAAGATAAAATGAATGCGCGTTTGATGGGCGTTAACCCAACTGGTAATGCGCGCCGTGAGTCATACGCGCATTTACCTATGCCGCGTATGACCAATACTTATATGTTAGGCGGCGAGCACAGCCAAGCCGATATTATTAGCACAGTTAAAAAAGGTATCTTCGCCCCAAACTTTGGTGGCGGCCAAGTGGATATCACCTCAGGTAAGTTTGTGTTTAGTGCCTCAGAAGCTTACTTAATTGAAAATGGTAAAATTACTCAGCCAATTAAAGGGGCAACATTAATTGGTAATGGCCCTGAGGTTATGCAACAAATCTCTATGGTAGGTAATGATTTAGCGCTTGATAAAGGCGTAGGAGTATGTGGTAAAGACGGCCAAAGTGTACCAGTAGGCGTTGGCCAGCCAAGCCTGAAAATTGATCAGTTAACGGTAGGTGGTACTGCTTAACTTTATAACTGCCAAACGCTATAAATAAAACCTTGAAAGTGCAAACTCTCAAGGTTTTATTTTGTCGGCTGCTTATTGTTTTGAGGTTAAATTTGCTGCTGAAAAAAATCCATAAATGCGGCAACTTGTCGTGGCTGAAATTGCCTTGATGGGTAAAGAAACTGTAAGCCAACTTGCTGTTTATCTTTATTACTAAAACCGAGAATATAGTCATCAAGTAGCGTCACTAAATTACCCTTAGTCAGATCATCATTAATATCTACCATTGATTTTAGAGCAATACCTGCACCGTTAATTGCCCACTGTCTGATCACTGCACCATCACTGCTACTCATAGCTACAGGTACGCGAATTACCTCGTCTTTAAAATGCCAATCATGCATCGATTGACCAAGTCGCTCCATTACTAAGCAGCGATGGTTTAATAAATCGCTTGGTTGTAAAGGTTGGCCATGTATTTTTAAATATTCAGCTGAAGCACATAACACACGTTTATTGGCTTTGATCATTCGGCTAATCAAATTACTATCGGGTAAGTTTCCAAGGCGAATAGCAATATCAATGCCTTCTTCCACTAAATTGACTAAGCCATCGGTTAAATGCAGGTGTGGTTTTACTTGTGGATTCAGTGCTACAAATTTAGCTATTGCAGGGGCAACAAACTGTTTACCAAAGTCAGAGGGTGCGGTTATTTTGAGGCTACCCGAGAGAGTGCTTTTACTAAGCTGAATACTTTGCTCTGCGGCATCAATTTCAGCAATCACTCTTAAACAGCCTTGAAAAAAGTGCTCTCCAGCCTCGGTTAATTTAATACTTCGAGTATTACGTATTAAGAGTCGGGTTTGATAGTGATTTTCAAGCTGGTTGATACGTGCCGTCATACTCGCAGGCGATAAACCGATTTTTCGCCCTGCTGCAGCAAGCCCACCAGAGCGCACCACATGAACAAAAAGCTGCATATCATCAATCTTAGCCATCGTTCCTCATTCTTTATAATTCAGTATTAATGAATAGTGTTTTTGATATTAACTCAATTATCAAATTTAAGTAAATAGTTAAACTGGTTGTACTCATTATCAACAGAGAAAGTTTATGCGTTTAGATCATGTATTAATTTCTAGTTGTGATTACCAGGCGATGCGACAGTTCTTTATAAATTCAGTTGGGCTAGTTGAAGGGTATCGTCCGCCTTTCCCTTTCGAGGGGGCATGGTTATACGGCAGTGATAATGTTGCTTTGATTCATTTGGTTAATGCCACGGGTAATAAAGCGCAACAGGGTTACTTATCAGCATTAAACAGCAAAACCCAAGGCCGAGGAGTGGTAGATCACATTGCGATTCGTAGCATAGGTTATCAAGGATTGAAAAGTCGCTTAGCGCAAACAGGTATAAGCTACTTTGAGCGAACCGTGCCAGAGCTATTAGAGCAGCAAGTATTTATACCTGGAACAGAAGAGATAAAGGTCGAAATGCTATTTAGTAGTGATGAAATTTAAATTAAATCCAGATAAACATTATTTATAAGAGAGTTAGTTATGTCTATAGAATCCTTATTTGAAGCTAAAACACTCGGTGGCATGGTCACGCAAAATAGAATTGTGATGGCACCTATGACCCGTTCGCGAACTGCGCAACCGGGCGATATTCCTACTGAACTGATGGCCACTTATTATGCCCAGCGTGCTACTGCAGGGCTGATTATTTCTGAAGCAACACAAATTTCTGCTCAGGGCAAAGGTTACTCATTTACGCCAGGTATTTACACGCAAGAACAAATCGAAGGTTGGAAGCAAGTAACACAAGCTGTGCACAAAGAAGGCGGTAAAATATTTTTACAACTTTGGCACGTTGGTAGAATGTCGCACTCTTCATTTCATCATGATGGAACGCCAGTTGCCCCATCTGCACTTGCTCCAGATGTACAAGTTTGGGTGGTAGGCGATGATGGAGAAGGACGGATGCTTGACTGCCCAACCCCTCGAGCACTAAGTGTTAAAGAAATTAAAGAAATAGTAAATGATTATAAGCAAGCGGCAATTAACGCGATTGAGGCTGGTTTCGATGGCGTTGAAATACATGGAGGTAACGGGTATTTAATTGATCAGTTTTTAAGACGTTCAGCGAATAAACGCACAGATGAATATGGCGGTAGCCAAGAAAACCGTATTCGTTTTGCCTGTGAAATTATTGGCGCAATTAGTAATGCCATTGGAGCTCATAAAGTGGGTATTAGATTAGCGCCTTTTATCACTCAGCGTGGTATGGGTGATAGTGAAGCAATTGACACTATTTTATTAGCAGCAAAGCAATTTGAGCAAATTGGTATTGCGTATATTCATCTTGCCGAAGCGGACTGGGACGATGCACCCAGTGTAACACCAGAGTTTAGAGCCGCACTTCGTCAGTATTTTAGTGGCGCGATTATTGTTGCCGGTAATTATACCGAGCATTCAGGTGCGCAGCTTATTGAACAAGGTCTTGCCGATTACATTGCATTCGGTCGTCGTTTTATTGCCAACCCAGACTTACCGTATCGTATTCAAGAGCAACTGCCACTAAACACGATTACCGATGGGAGTACATTGTTTGGCGGTACAGCCAAAGGTTATACCGATTACCCAGCGTATCAAAAGTAACTTTTTTTAACTGAAAATATAAGGGCTAAAAATGGTTAATTTTTCAAACTCAGTAGTTACTTTACTGATCAGCGGGCTGTTTAGTAGTGCCAGTTTTGCGGCTGAATTTAGTTTATCGAGCCCTGATTTACAGCCAGGGCAGGCAATAAAGAGTGAGCAATATTGGAATAGCTTTGGTTGTCAGGGGAGTAATGTTAGGCCACAACTTAAATGGCAAAATGCGCCTAAGAAAGCCAAAAGCTTTGCCGTGACAGTGTATGACAATGACGCACCAACTGGCAGTGGTTTTTGGCACTGGGTAGTACATGATATTCCTCTTACTAGTAACTCACTATCTTCAACGACTTTGCCCAAAGGAGCCATTGAAGGTAATACAGATATGGGGAAGCCCGGATACCTTGGGCCATGTCCACCAGAAGGGCGCAAGCATAGCTACACCTATAAAGTGTATGCATTGGATGTAGAAAAATTAGCTGTTCCACAAGGGGCAACAAGTGCACTTACAGGGTTTTTCTTACACCAGCATTCTTTGCAAACAGCCGAGATCACAGTAACGGCAGGACCGCGTTAATTAGTTAAGGAGATAAAAATGAAGGCTTTACCTTTACTCACTCTTTTAATGGCACTGTGCAGCAGTAAGTTGTTAAATGCGGCCCCATTATCTGATAAATCAGGTTATTGGCCTGATGATGCACAATTAGTGATTTCTATTTCAATGCAATTTGAAGCAACAGCACAAGATAGCTCTGATGCAGGGCCGTTTCCTCAAATAGAGCAGGGTTATCACGATACGATTTCGCCTACTTGGTATCAGTATGGGATGAATGAAGGGATCCCACGATTACTTGATCTATGGGATAAACATAATATTAAAGTTACTTCTCATATGGTGGGTAGGGCTGTGGAATTAAATCCAGCACTTGCTAAAGAGGTGGTTTCACGAGGGCATGAAGCATCGGGTCACGGCCAAACATGGACACCACAATATTCTATGAGTGTTGAACAAGAGCGCGCTTCATATATTAAAAGTGCAGATATTATCGAAAAAGTGACAGGCATGCGGCCGGTTGGCTTTAATGCATTTTGGATGAGACACTCAAAAAATACACTTACGCTTTTGCAAGAGCTGGGGTTTATTTATCATATTGATGATCTATCGCGTGATGAGCCTTCTTTTACACCAGTAAATAATAAGCCTTTTGTGGTTGTACCTTATACTTTTCGTAATAACGACATTGTGCGCTATTCAGGAAGCACTGCAATGACGGCCCAAGCCTACTTACAAGAGTTAAAAGATGAGTTTGACGTGTTATACGCTGAAGGAAAACACAGAAGACGAATGATGTCGATTAGTGCTCATGACCGTATTGCAGGAACGCCTGCACGAGTAAAAGCGCTTGATGATTTTATCCAGTATGCAAAACAGCATACTGGTGTTAAGTTCATGCGAAAAGATAACATAGCCCGTTGGATAATGAAGCAAAATAATGTGCCTACTAATCCAGCACGTACATTTAAATAGAGGAGCCTGATATGTGGTCATTTATTAAACGTTATAAATATGTGGTTGGTTGTTTGTTTTTGAGTCTATTGTGCGCTATTAGTTTCTATTTACAAGGTGGTTACATTGATGAGAATGGCATGTTAGTGGAAGCGTTTTTCTTAATACCATTATCTTGGCTTTTTTTTGTACTTTCTGTAATTGTATTTTTAATCATGAAGTTACAAGGAAGGAAAGTGATAATTAAAAGGTAAAACATCTAGTTACACTTATATTGTTCACCTTATTTAAAAAGTGCTACAAAGTAGGTACTTGAATAACCCCTGATACTTTAGGAAGTGAAATGTCTCATCGTTTTTTATGTTTGTTGCTTTTGATATTGTTATCAGGGTGTACTTCTTTATCTCAACAAGAGTGCGCAGAATCTAATTGGCAGCAGTTAGGTTATAGCCATGGCCAACAAGGCTATACATATGAACGAGGCAAAGAAATCATAGCCACTTGTCGTGAATTTGGTATTACCGCGCAGTTAAATGAGTATCAGGCAAGTTACCAGCAAGGCCTTGCTGTGTATTGTGAACCTGAAAATGGCTTTACCCTAGGTTTACGAGGCGATGCGTATAACGGGGTTTGTAATGACACACAGTTTAGAAAAGCATGGCAAGAGGGTAACGAGCGTTATCAATTTGAAGCAAGGAAAGCCGAGATAGATGATCGACTTAATAATATTAATTGGCGGTTGCAATCTATTAGTAATGAATTAGCGAGTGATAAACCGTCAAGTAGTCAAAATAAAGAGTTACGCCGAGAAAGAGAACAGTTGGAGAGAGAGCGTCGTGATTTAAGAAAAGAAAAAGCACTTCTGCCATTACTCAACAAGTTTCCTTCATGGCATTTTGAGTATGAACTATAATTTATAACGTATTCTTTTACGGTGATTAATATGAAAGTAATGTCAATTTTAATAATACTTCTGCTCCTCAGTGGGTGTGCGTCACAGGAAATGCCAGACGGATATAGCAATGAGGTGTTTGCTGAGCATGAGTGCTTAGGTGGTGAAGTTGAGACAGACTATAACTATACAATCTTTAGTTCTGACGAAGATGAAAGTAATAAGAGCACGGTTCAATCAACTTGTCAGCCAGTAAAAACTGAAACTGAGTTTGAGCGAGATATTAGATCGGGAGGCTAGCGTTAAAAGCTTAACTCACTTCAGTTTTAATCAAGTGAGTTAAACTATGTCCATATAGTGGCATATTCTTATTATATGTGAGAGTTACTGCTTTGTTGTTTTGCAGCTTCACTGTACCAAAGCTCCATAAAAAAGGCAGTTAGCTTATGCTCTATTCCCAGCGCCTTGTCAGTGGGACAGAATAAAGTGAAGCTGGCTTTAAACTCGCCTAATTCGGTGGTGCTAAAGTGTATTTCAGGCTCAGGGCCAGAAATTTTTGCATCTAATTTTCTTTCGATAATCGAATTATAACGACCAGCCACATCTTGAAACTCTTCACAATACTGTTTCGCTTTCGTGGTCAAAGTTTCGTAAATTGGATACGGATTAAAACTTTCTTTACGCACAATACTAAAGTGATGTGTGGTAAAGCGTTTTACAAAGTTTAAGTTTTTAATCGGGTTAGTGATCAGCTTATTATTCGGAATATAAATGGTTTTGCGAGAAAACTGATAGGTGTGCATGTCAATTTCATGCATGGTGGTTTTGATCCAATCGGTTTCAGCAATTTCACCATAGTATTCACCAACCTGTACCCAGTCACCAACCCGAAACGGGCGCGTGGTAACTAAATAGAAAAAGCCAATTATACATTGAATAAACTCTCTGGTCGCAAATACAATAGCCACTGCAAATGCCGCGATCGACAGCGCAAAGTTCTGGATTTCAGTAGACCATACAAATAGCAGTAATAGTACCGTTGCTAGGTTAATAGAGTGCTTAATATTGTGCGAAATATAGCGAATATCTTTTTCTTTTTTTTCTGCTTTATGGCGCGCAAATCTGTCAACCAGCGCCTTAAGAGTAAACGCAATAGTGATCATTGCTAGTGAAATAAGTACCGGATGGAGCAGTAAATCTTTGTTCATAAATTCCTAATTGATGGAGCGTTAATAAAAAATAACACGCGACCATACTAACTAAATTTTGCAGATTTAACCACGGTAGAACAGTAATAAAGGGGCAAAACCGTTATATGTTTTATCAACTAACTAGCATCCAAAGACCCGCTGTTATCATAAATAGATTCTCGGTTAATGAGATAAAACCTAGCGGTACATTGCTGTTGCCACCGACGCACGCGCACTTGAGTTCACGTTTATCTATATATACAGCTTTAAATACTGATACCGCACCAATACCACCAATAAATAACGAGAACGGCGCCACCGCTAAGGCCGGAAGTTTGGCCACCATCCCGATGGCAACATAGGCTTCAATAAAAGGATAAACATAAGCATAAGGCACAACGCGCATGGCAAGTAAGTCATAGGTAATAAATGAGTTTGAAAAGCTATATAAATCTTGTAGCTTTTGAATTGCTAACACCGCCATCGACAGTGCAATAAACAGCATTAAGTTTTGCATAGACAATAAAGCGTCGCCATTGGCATAGCTAAACCCGCAGCTGAGTAATAGTGTGACTGCAAAAATAGCTAACACTGGCGTGTAAGTTGTGCCTTGTTGACCCGCTTTGGTCAGATTGAAAAAATCGCGCAAATCATCGTACCCACCTATACGTTTATCATCAATAAAGGTTTGTGGGGTGGTTTTTACATCATGCTGTTGTTTGAAGTCATCGGTTTGTTTGCGGCTAGTAAGGTGGCGATCATCAACATCGTAGCCATTACGCGCTAACAAATCTTTTGATTTTAACCCGAACGGGCAAATATGCTCATCGGTTACCATGCGATATAAAATTGCTGACTTAGACACAGTGCCTCCTTGTAAAAATGTAAAGCCGACTACGTAATCATTACCGAATTACGCAGTAAACATAAACAAAATGTGCTTGTTATTCAGTGTTATTAAGTGAATACAAGGTTTGTGCCAGCTAATAATAATTACTTGGTCATGCTTAAAACAACATCCATAACTGGATCATGCCATGCTAAATAATCATGGGTGTAAAAACCTTGCAACAGAGCTGCAAGGTTTCGTGGCGACCTTAATGTAGCGACTGTTTAGGCCTGCATAAAACGCGGCAATGTTAGTTACCAGGCATAGGGATATAACCAGGTAGCTGCTCAATTCTCTTCATCCACGCTTTAATATGCGGGTATTTATCTACCTCAACATCTCCTTCATGGGCGATGGATATATAAGGATAAATTGCACACTCGGCGATAGTCGGGCGATTCGCTGCTAACCAATGGTTATTCATAAGGTGAGAATCGATTAATGTAAGTATTTTATTTGATTGCAGCACACATTGAGTATGATCATACTCGGCCGCAAACTTTTTAATTAACCGAGCTTTATTCGGTCCATGTTGTATTTCATTAGCCGCGACAGACAACCATTGCATAACGTCTGCTTGTAAATGCGCTTCACTAGGCCACCATGCTTCACCGCCATATTTATTGGCAAGATAAACTAATATCGCTTGCCCATCTCTTAACACTATATTGCCATCTTCAAGTATTGGGATTTCTCCCCAAGGGTTTAATTTCATTAATTTACTTTGCTTATGCTCGCCTTGCATAAAGTTAACAGGAATAATATTTAATGGTGTATTGATCAGTGAGGCAAATAACCTTACTTTGTAACAGTTGCCTGATAACTCTAAATCATATAATTTCATTTTTTGTCTCCTCTGATAATAATTGATTGAACTCAAGAACGTTCCCATCAGGATCACGGATAAATAAAGCGATTCTTCTCGGGCCGAGTTTTTTTGGTCCCTCAGTGATTGTGAGCCCTTCTTTAGATAACCAAACTTGAAATTCATTAATGTTATTAATAATGAATGCAGGATGCGTGATCCCTGGTTTTTTTATCGGCTCATCAAGGAGTGTGTTCTTTTGCCCTGTTATTTTTGCACCATTAAAAATAAGATTAATGCGAACACCGCCCGCTGTAATCATCTCATTCGCTTCGCCTTCTGCAATGCGATAGGTTTCTTTGAATCCAAGGCGTTCATAAAAGTGGACTGATTTTTGTCTATTGCTGACTCGAATACCAACATGATCATAGGCAAGAGCTGCTTGAGGGTTTACAGGAGATAAAGTGTTCATAGAGTATGTTTCCTATCTTTATTTGATAGCGACACTATGACATTTTGTTATTTAAAAGATAATACGGTAAATTTGATAAGGATATTTTCAATAAATGAGATAATCAATGGACAAGTTACAAGCAATGTCTATGTTAATTAAGGTTGTGGAAGTTGGTAGTTTTTCTGCGGCAAGTAAAGAGCTAAATGTTCCTTTGCCAACCCTGAGCCGAAAAATATCGGAACTTGAGAACCAGCTCGGTGTGCGTCTATTACATAGAACAACGAGAAAGTTATCGTTAACGGACTTTGGGGCAAATTATATTCGTGCTTGTAAAGCAATTATCGAGCAAGTTGAAGAGGCCGAACAAGGGGTAAAAGGTGAATATTCAGAGCCTAAAGGGGAGTTGGTCATCACCGCACCAGTGATGTTTGGAAGATTATATGTATTGCCAATTGTTACTGAGTTTTTGTCCTTATATTCCAGCATAAATGTGCAGTTAATTTTGTCGGATGGAAATATTAATCTGTTTGATAATGATGTTGATATGGCTGTTAGAATTGGTGCGCTACCAAATAGCTCAATGATAGCCACTCAAGTAGGAGAAATTCGGGTGGTAACCTGTGCAAGCCCATCGATTTTAGCTGCCCATAAAACGTTAAAAACACCGGCTGATTTAACTCACTACCCGTGTATATCACTAAATACGGCGATGACAACCCCACCTTGGAGTTACCTTGTTCCGGATTCTACAATTGCTTTTAATGTAAATATATCATCGCGATTAACGATTACGGATAGTAAATCAGCTGTTACTGCTGCTATAAATTCAGTAGGGGTAACCCAGCAGCTACATTACCAAGTTAAAGATGCACTTGAGCAAGGCGCGCTTGAGGTCATATTAGCTGAATTTGAACCCGCGAAAGTTCCTGTGCATTTACTGCATAAATCTCGAAAATATATGCCACAAAAAATGAAAAGCTTTTTAGATTTCGCATCACCAAGATTAAAAAGCAAAATTGATGAATTAGCTTTGTAGGTATTGATAGTAAGTAAAGTCACCAGCCAAAACGAAAAAACCTTGCAGCGTTAACTGCAAGGTTTTATCTTTTTAGCCTTTAGCCTTTAGCCTTTAGCCTAAAACGCGTAGCTGTAACCCATTTGGATTGTGCGTGGTTTACCTGGTTGAATACCACCGTTTGCGCGGTTAGCGATGTAAGTGTTATCAAACAAGTTATCAACCGTTAGATATACTTTTTGATTGTCATCAATTAAATATTTAGCGGCTAAATCCCACACAACACGGCTGTCGATTGCATTCAAGCCGTCAGTACTTAAATCAGCATGTGCGTCAGATACATAACGCACTTGCGTATCAAATGCAAAGCTTGAAAGCACGGCACCAAATGAAAGAGCGATTTGATTCTCTGGAACGTAAGGCATTGCATCGCCTTTATTTACTTGCCCCCAGATATCAGATGCAAAATCATTTTTAAACTGTGAATCCGTATAAGTGTAAGTTAAGCGTACAGGGAATGTTGCGCTATTAGTTTCGAAAATACGACCTGCAGAGAACTCAAAGCCCGATACTTCTACTTCGCCGTAGTTGTATTGGTCGCCAATGTTCTCATCACTACAGCCTACAGATGCAGTACAATTTCCATGCATATTGCTGTAATCAGAGAAGAATGCAATGATTTCACCATTAAAACCAGCAACGTTATAACGGCCACCAAACTCAATGTTTACGCTTTCCTCTTCTTCTTGGTCAGCATTACCTGGTGCAGCAGGAGCGTAACCTTGCTGAATACCTGCAAGTAGCGTTAGGCTGTCGCTTACGGTGTAAGTTGCCCCCAGTGATGGCACTAAGATTTGTGTATCGTTTGAAACGTCTTTAGTTAAGCCATTTTCACGTTTAGGATCAGACTTTGACCACTCTACGCGGGTAATTGTGATGTCTTCATAACGAAGGCCTGCATTAATCACTAATGCATCGATTGACCACTGGTCTTGAATGAATAACGTTGTTGCTTTTGCACTATCTACACGATTGCTGTCAGAACCCGGAACGCCCTGAGACGTTAAGGTCATACTTAAATCTTGATTAAGTGTGTATTTGTCTTCCCACTGAAAACGATCCATTTCGTCTTCGTGGTAGCGCACGCCAACAGTCACATAGTGATCGCCCGCAGGAATGTGCAACTCTGATTGCACACCTTTGGCTTGGTAGTCGCGGTTATTTGCTTTAATACCAATGCCTTCAATACCTTCAGCTGTTGGTGCCGCTTCAAATTCACTGTACTGTGCTAAATAGCTTTCACTTACTTTGCTCGCTTTGTACCAATTACGATGAAAATCATTGAGATAAGCTGTCGCTAATAACTCATAACCATCACCAAAACGATAAGCATAATTTAATTGGTATGCATTATGTTGCGTGTTCATTTGGTCTTTTTGTGATGCGGCATAACGACGGTTTGGTGACGCTTTATAATCTTCTTCTGTTAAACTCATGTAAGTTTCATCAGATTGTTCATCAGAGTACTTAATTTTCATCTCTAGGTTATGCGCGTTGTTTTTACCAAACTTATAACCAAATTTAAGTAGAACGTCGTTCTTTTCAAAGCCTGTGTTGTCGCTACCTACAGGTAATTCTTTAAAGCCATCTGCGCCATAGCTGAAAACTTCAATAAGGCCGGCTGCGTTGTTTTTTTCTTTACCGAAGTAAGCATGGCCCTTATAAAAACCATCGCTACCGAGTTCGGCGTTTACTAAACCCGTTGAACCTTCGGTCGGTAAGCTGCGCGAAAGTAAGTTTAAAACACCACCGGTAGTGCGTGGGCCATACTTAACAGAGGCTGCGCCTTTTAATACTTCAATAGACTCCATACGGCCCATAGTAGGGAAGTAGTAAGCCGATGGCGCTGAGTAAGGAGCGGGTGCTACGAGAACGCCATCTTCCATTACAGATATTTTATCGTTACGGCCAGTGCCTGTTCCGCGCATACCAATGTTAGGGCGCAGGCCATAACCATCTTCTTCTTGCACGTAAACACCTGGTACAGATGCTAAAACACGAGAAATATCGGTAAATTCGAATTTTTGTAATTGTTCGTCTGAGATAAATGTAGCAGAGCCCGGAATATCGTTAATAGCAGCTTGCGAGCCAATTACGGTAATTTGCTCAAAGTTCTTTTCTTTATTTGTTGCATCCTTTGCAACAGCATTAGCGCTTAGTGATAAAGCAACAGCCATCGAAAGTGTTGAAACAATAAACTTAGGGGTCATTGTTGATCCTGTATATGTCTAATTTAAACTGGCGCAATTTAAACATGTAAAATAATACGAATCAATCCTATTTGTAACAATCTCGATCGTTAAGTAAATTTTTGAATACAAAAATGAAAATCCACCTTTATCAATATTGTATTACTATATTAATTGCGTTAATTTAAATTATCAAAAGGTAACTAAAGGCGGATTTTTGTTAGCTATTAGGTCAAGCGTAATGCAATAAACTCGGCAAGTTTATCTACCGCATGCTCGGCTTGTTCTGCATGCTTTGTTAAGCTAATACCTATTTTACCTAGGCTCGGTAAAATAGCGGTGTTTAACTCATAATTAAGTTCATTAGGTACTGTGCTTCTAGCCAAAACGGTGATCCCTAATCCTTCTTTTAAAGCCGCAGTAAGGCCTGTTAAATCAGCGTTACTATAACTTATGCGGTACTTAATACCCGCAAGTTGCAATGCCTCGATGGCGCGGCGTCGATAAATACAACCTTCCGGTGCAGTCACAAGCGTAACAACGTCATTTTGTGCTATTGATAAATCACCAACCCAGACCAGTTGGTCTTGCATAAAAACAGGGAATTTTTCAGAGTTTAAATCTTCATTTAACGCCAGTACTAAATCAAACTGGTCTTCTCGTGAAACCGACAATAAATGCTTACTTAAACGCGATTTAACCTCTAACGACACTTCAGGGTAAAGTGCCACAAAGTCACCGATAATAGCGGGTAAGATCCGAGCTGCAAATTCGCTGGGTATTCCCAACCGCACCTTACCGGTCACATTCTCTTTAGTAAACAATTGCAAAATGGTGTCGTTTTGCAGCAGCATTTGCTTTGCCATCGGCAGCAGCAGTTCACCGTATTGATTGAGTACTTGGCGCTGGCCTTGTTTTTTAAATAGCTTATGCCCGAGCATTTCTTCTAACCGCTTTATTTGTAAACTTACAGCGGGTTGCGATAAGCCAAGTAAATCACCTGCTTTAGCAAAACCTGCTACTTCAACCACAGTAACTAATGTGCGTAAGCTGTCTGTTGAGATATTTTTCATATTAAAAATTACAATTTATGGGGGTAGATTGATAAGTATTATTTATCAATTGATTAATAATTACAATTTGTTGTTGCTAGACTTGCACAATATACTTTTGCCATTAAAGATTGATAGGTGTCGATAATGACTTTTAGCCCGATAATGTTTGCTCGTCATAGCCAGATTGAAGCAGCTGATAGCAATATGCTGCAGGTCAATACAAACAACGTGGTGATCGATTTTAGCGGCACTGAAGCAATCCCGTTTTTAACCACTATATTAGGGTTAGATTTAAACAAACTAACCGCCAGTGGTTTAGGTGTGAAAGGCACCTTAGATGGCGACCTAAATAGCAATTATAGCTTTGCGTTATATTACTTTAGTGCAACAGCGTTTAGATTCGTGTTGCTCACAGATGCAGCGGCTCAATTACAAGCACTGATCAGTGAACAGCAACTGCGCTACGATATTGAGTTTGTTACACGCACTGATTTAGCGACCTTAACTTTATCTGGTGAGCAAGCATTTGACGCCTTAGTCGAAGCATTTAAACTAACCCCTGGACTACGCTTGTCAGACACCAACAGCTGTTATGGTACGCAAAGTGGTGAGGTATTTATTACCGCTATTGATAAACAATCAATACAGTATTTTCAGCTGGTGGCCAAAGCGCCAGAGCTGACTAAATGGCAAACATATTTACAGCAACGCGGTTTTGATATGTCACTACCAGACGTTGCTTGAACATAAATAGATAAGCTGGCTAGCGTATTTTTTAGTTGCCAGCTTTTTGTAATTTATTTGTAAGAACAAATCGCAATTTGGGTGTTAGGTGCATTACAACTTATGTATAATCGCCGCCCATGTTATTCCCCCTCATTAAATTGAGGCCACGCCCAATCTTGGGTTAATTATAAAGTGAAGGAATATTATGACTTCTAAAACAGTTTTACATGCAAAGCACCTAGAATCAAAAGCAAAAATGGTTGATTTTCATGGCTGGGAAATGCCAATCAACTATGGTTCGCAAATCGAAGAGCACAACGCAGTGCGCACCGATGCAGGCATGTTTGACGTTTCACACATGAC
Organism: Pseudoalteromonas sp. SR41-4; assembly: GCF_014163985.1. Lineage (NCBI taxonomy): Bacteria > Pseudomonadati > Pseudomonadota > Gammaproteobacteria > Alteromonadales > Pseudoalteromonadaceae > Pseudoalteromonas > Pseudoalteromonas sp. SR41-4. The sequence continues at coordinate 67,469 of NZ_JACJEI010000006.1, forward strand.
TATTGTTGATGTCAAAGGCGAGCAAGCACAAGCATTCCTTCGTAAACTAGTCGCTAACGATGTTGCTAAATTAACCGTTCCTGGTAAAGCGCTTTACACTGGCATGCTGAATGAGCAAGGTGGCGTAATTGACGACCTTATCATTTACTTCTTCTCAAATACTGATTATCGCTTAGTGGTTAATTCTGCAACTCGTGAAAAAGATTTAGCGCACATGGCTAAAGTTTCAGCTGATTTTGCCGTTGCAGTAACAGAGCGCCCAGAGTTTGCCATGATTGCAGTACAAGGCCCTAATGCTAAAGCAAAAACTGCTACTATCTTAACGGCTGATCAACAAGCAGCTGTTGCAGATATGAAGCCGTTTTTTGGTGTGCAAACTGGTGATTTATTTATTGCTACAACAGGCTATACTGGCGAAGACGGTTACGAAATTGTTGTACCGAACGAGCAAGCTGCGGATCTTTGGCAACAACTGCTAGATGCTGGTGTTGCGCCTGCGGGCCTTGGCGCACGTGACACACTACGTTTAGAAGCGGGTATGAACCTTTACGGCCTAGATATGGACGAGAGCGTATCACCACTTGCTGCTAACATGGCGTGGACCATTGCATGGGAACCTGAAGATCGTGACTTTATCGGTCGTGACGTACTAGTACAGCAACGCGCTGACAAAAGCACTGATAAACTTGTTGGCCTAGTACTGGAAGAAAAAGGCGTATTGCGTAGTGGTTCTAAAGTAATTGTTGATGGTGGCGAAGGGGTCATTACCTCTGGTACTTTCTCACCTACACTTGGTTTTAGTGTTGCCCTTGCACGTGTACCACGTTCAACTGGCGAAACTGCTCAAGTAGAAATGCGTAAAAAATTAGTTAACGTAAAAGTAGTTAAACCAAGCTTTGTACGTAACGGTAAGTCTGTACTTTAAAGTATTAATTAAAAAATTTGGTGTTATCACCCAATAATACCAATCATGTTGAGTTATTAACCAGTTATAGCGACAGATAAATAGAGTGATAACAAGGCATTAATTTTGATATGTAGTTGTTCTACCTGATAAATTAATAACGCTGTTAGCGCTTTATTTAGACCGCTAGAATGGTTAAATTTTTAAGTTGATTGGTATCAAAACCAAAGGATGAATAAAATGAGCAATATCCCTAGCGAGTTAAAGTATGCCTCTTCACACGAGTGGGTTCGCAACGAAGGTGACGGTACTTTCACTGTAGGTATTTCTGAGCACGCACAAGAACTACTTGGCGACATGGTATTTGTTGAATTACCAGAAGTAGGCGATGAAGTAGATGCAGGCGAAGACTGTGCAGTAGCAGAGTCAGTAAAAGCGGCATCAGACATCTATGCACCAATCAGCGGTGAAATCGTTGCAATCAACGAAGACCTTGAAGATGCACCTGAAACAGTTAACAACGACGCTTACGGCGACGGTTGGTTATTCCGCATTAAAGCATCTGACGAGTCTGAGCTAGAAAACTTGCTTGACGCTGAAGGCTATGCAAACACCATCGACGAAGACTAATAATTAGTTTATCGCCGTACTAAAAGCCCCATTATACCTAACATAATTGGGGCTTTTATGATTTTACTGCTTACTTTTCCATACACTGTAAGTTATTAAATCAAAAGCTTTTAAGTTATTACTGGTCACCCATTAGTAATAACCATTTATTTTTTGGATCATAGGAATCTGGACAAATGTCAAACGCCAAATCTCTTGAACAATTAGAGCAAACGCAAGATTTTATTCGCCGCCATATTGGGCCAAGCCCAGCACAAGTAAGCGATATGCTAAGTGCTCTTGGAGTATCGAGTGTTGAAGAGCTGATCGGTCAAACTGTACCTGCAAGCATCCGCTTAGAGCAAGGCCTAACAGTGGGCGAAAGCCGCACTGAAGTTGAAACACTAAGCTACTTAAAATCAGTAGCAAGCAAAAATAAAGTGTTTAAATCTTACATCGGTCAAGGCTACCACCCAACTCATGTACCACACGTGATTTTACGTAACGTGCTTGAGAACCCAGGTTGGTATACAGCGTACACTCCATACCAACCAGAGATTGCTCAGGGGCGTTTAGAGTCATTACTTAATTTCCAAACTATGACCTTAGACCTTACCGGTCTTGATTTAGCAAGTGCATCATTACTTGATGAATCAACTGCGGCTGCCGAGGCCATGGGCCTTGCAAAGCGTGTATCTAAAGCTAAAAAAGCCAACATCTTCTTCATCGCTGATGACGTACACACACAAACTATTGACGTTGTGGCAACCCGTGCCGACCAATTTGGTTTTGAAGTTGTTGTAGGTCCTGCTGCTGACGCTGTAAATCACGAAATTTTTGGTGCGTTATTTCAATACCCATCAACATCAGGTGAAGTAGTCGATATCACAGATTTAATCGCTGGCGTACAAAGCAAAAAAGCGATTGCCTGTGTTGCAGCCGACATCATGAGCTTATTATTATTAAAAGCACCAGGTAAACTTGGCGCAGACGTTGTACTTGGTTCTGCCCAGCGTTTTGGTGTACCAATGGGTTACGGCGGTCCTCACGCTGCATTTTTCGCAACACGTGATGCATACAAACGTTCATTACCAGGTCGTATCATTGGTGTGTCTAAAGACCGTTTGGGTAACGATGCACTACGTATGGCAATGCAAACCCGCGAGCAACACATTCGCCGCGACAAAGCCAACTCAAACATTTGTACAGCGCAAGTATTGCTAGCTAACATGGCTGCGTTTTATGCGGTGTACCATGGCCCACAAGGCTTAAAAACTATTGCACAGCGTATTCATCGCTTTGCTGATATTTTAGCCGCAGGCCTTAAAGCTAAAGGTGTAAACCTTAAGCACAGCACCTGGTTTGATACCCTAACAGTTGTTAGCGATAACAAAGACGACGTAACAGCACGTGCTGTAGCAAACGGCGTAAACTTTGCTACTAACCATGATGGCGAATACTCAATCTCAGTATCTGAGACCACAACGCGCGCAGACGTAGCACAGTTGTTTGATATCATTCTTGGCGAAGACCACGGCTTAAGTGTTGATGCAATCGCAGCAGACATCGAAGCGAACGGTAGCGATTCAATCCCTGCAAACCTTGAACGCGATGATGAAATCTTAACGCACCCTAACTTTAATTCGTATCACAGCGAAACTGAAATGCTGCGTTATATCAAACGCCTTGAAAACAAAGATTTAGCACTTAACCACTCGATGATCTCGTTAGGTTCATGTACTATGAAACTAAACGCGACCGCAGAGATGATCCCAATCACTTGGCCTGAGTTCGCTAACCTGCACCCATTCTGCCCGCTAGACCAAGCAGAAGGTTACCAAATTATGATGGGCGAACTACATGATTGGTTAGTTAACATCACCGGTTACGACGCCGTTTCACTTCAGCCAAACTCTGGCGCACAAGGTGAATACGCAGGCTTAATCGCAATTCGTAAATACCATGAGTCACGTGGTGACGCGCACCGTAACGTATGTTTGATCCCAAGTTCAGCGCACGGTACTAACCCTGCATCTGCACAAATGGCAAGCATGAAAATTGTGGTTGTTGATTGCGATAAAAACGGTAACGTTGATATGGCTGATCTTAAAGCGAAAGCAGAAGAAGTATCAGAAAACCTATCATGTATCATGATCACATACCCGTCTACGCACGGTGTATACGAAGAAACAATTCGTGAAATTTGTGACATCATTCATCAACATGGCGGCCAAGTTTACATGGACGGCGCGAACATGAATGCACAAGTAGGTGTAACAAGCCCAGGCTTTATCGGTTCAGACGTATCGCACTTAAACTTGCATAAAACGTTCTGTATCCCACATGGCGGCGGTGGCCCAGGTGTTGGCCCAATCGGTGTTAAATCACACCTAGCGCCATTTATGCCTAACCATAGCGTAATTAACGTACCTGGTACGAGTATCGGCAACGGAGCAGTATCAGCAGCGCCATACGGCTCAGCAGCTATTTTACCTATCTCATGGGCTTACATCACCATGATGGGTAGCGAAGGCCTTAAACAAGCCACTGAAATGGCAATCGTAAGTGCTAACTACTTAACTCATGAGTTAAGCCAGCACTTCCCAATTTTATACCGTGGTCGCAACAACCGTGTTGCTCACGAATGTATTGTTGACTTACGCCCACTTAAAGAGCTTTCAGGCATCACTGAAATGGACGTGGCTAAGCGCTTACAAGATTACGGCTTCCATTCACCAACTATGTCGTTCCCTGTAGCGGGCACCTTGATGATTGAGCCTACTGAGTCGGAGTCTAAAGTTGAGATCGACCGTTTCATCGAAGCGATGGTATCAATCAAAGGCGAAATCGACAAAGTGATCTCTGGCGAATGGTCTATCGAAAACAACCCGCTAGTGTTTGCACCGCATACACAAGGCGACGTACTTGGTAACGAGTGGGACAGAGCATACGACCGCTTCTACGCTGCGTTCCCAGTACCAGCAGTGGCTAAAAACAAATTCTGGCCTACAGTAACGCGTATCGATGACGTATACGGCGACCGTAATCTAGTTTGTTCATGCCCAGCGGTAGAGACATACAGAGATTAATTTTTTGATTAAACTCAAATAATTAAAAAAGCCGTTACAGCAATGTAACGGCTTTTTTATGCGTGGAATAAGAGGCGAGGGGAAAGCTGGCGAGTTAGAAAGCTCAAGGCTGGGTTGAGTGAAACCAAACCCAACGATTCTCCAACATCATTACCAGCTCCCAAACACGTAAATATGCATTGTTTGTAGGTCGTCCTTTAGGGCGAAAAATGAATTAATTTCACCACAGAGGCGCTTCACGCTGCACCGAGGTTAAATATTGGTCGTAGGAGATGGCTTCAGCCACGAATGATTTTACACCAGTGATAGAGTTAACCACCGTAGGCGCTAAGTTTGCTGGCGTGTGTAATTTGTAGGTTGGGTAGAGTGCAATGAAACCCAACGGCTTTGTTTAAATTGTAGGTCGCCCTTTAGGGCGAAAAAGTGAATTTCACCACCGAGAATTCAGAGGCGCTTCGCGCTGCACCGAGGTTAAGTATTGTTGTAGGAGATGGCTTCAGCCACGAATGATTTAACACCAGTAGATAGAGTTAACCACCGTAGGCGCTAAGTTTGCTGGCGTGTGTAATTTGTAGGTTGGGCTTTAGCCCAAAAAGTTGTATCACCTTGGCTGATGGTTTTTATTGCTAACTTGCTAACTTTTATCGGGATAAATCCGCGACCTACATTAGAAACCTTATTCAAGGTTTTTTGCCAGATTGCTGGCGGCAACCAAGGGGCGGCTGCCGCCGACCGCCCCTTGGAACCCCACGGCGCCCCGAGCATCACGCTTAATCCTTCAAAACACAATTGATGTGAACGTAAACGCCATGAAAGCACATCCATGTGCAAGCATGGCTTTCATTTCATCCATGAAATGCATTACTCATCAATTGCTTATTCTCAGGGCGTGATGACGGGGGAGGGTGTTAAACTTGAGATTGGTGTTTAGTCTTGGCAAGAAACAAGATCTGATTCTCTGCATTTGCATCTTATTTTGTTATAAACACTTAATTTATTGGGTAAAATATGATTAGATAGATTCAAAATATTGTAGGGAAGCTGAATTGTGGCAAAAGTCGAAGTTGATACTAAAGGAATTAAAAATCGTTTAAAATCATATAAATCATTTAAGGCAATTTCTGAATATATCTGGAATGGCTTTGATGCTGGCGCAAGTCAGATATTAGTAGACTTTTCTTTTGATGAAGACGTTGGCAATATTAATTCTTTAAGTATTTCTGATAATGGTTCAGGTATCGATTTTTCTTTGTTAAAAGATAAGTTTAAACCAGTCTTAAAGTCAGAAAAAAAAGATCTACTGAGCTCGAACAGTTCATCTCTACTTCATGGTAAGAATGGTTTAGGGCGTTTAACATTTTATCATTTTTCTGCTAATGCTATTTGGACTACAACATATAAAAAAGGTAATACTTACCAAGAGTATTCCATTAAAGTCGATAGTGATACTCTAGACGATTATAATGAATCCTCACCAATAAACTCTCCAAGCTCTACAAGTAAAACCGTAGTTACATTTCACGGATTTGATGCGAAATTTTCTAAACTGTACTTCGAATCACATGTCATAAAATTTTTAAAGAAAGAGTTTTGCTGGTTTTTGGAACTAAATAACAGTTTAGGATTTAGCATAATAATAAATGGCGTTCCTCTAGATTATGATGCCTTAGTTGGAGAACGTGATTTTAAAGAAATATGCATTTCAGATTATAAATTTAATATTAATTACATTCGTTGGAAATCAGCCCCTAATAACCAACCATCTAGGTATGTTTTTACATCATCTACTGGTTTAACTAAGCATTTCCAAACAACTAAATTCAATCGAAAGGGTGACAGTTTCCATCACTCATTAACAATCCAAAGTGATTACTTTGATAACTTTATCGTTGGTAAGCAGAATGGGACTCAAGATCATTTTAATACGTCAGCCACTGATGAAGAGTTCAAAGAATTAATAAGAGAGTTAGACAGTTTTGTTAGAGGAAAAAGAACACCTCTACTGCATCAATTTGCTAAAGAACTTGTAGAAGATTATGAAAAGAATGGTATTTTCCCTACTTTCAACTCAAGTGACAAGTATCAAGTGTTAAAAGCTCAGGATCTTAAATCAACTGTTCAGTCTTTATATGAGATTGAACCCGCAATATTTAAGGAACTAAATAAAACTCAAAAGAAAACTTTTGTAGGATTCCTTAATTTAATATTAGACGGTGGTGAACTTGAGAATCTCTTTAAGATTCTGGAGAGTGTTATTGATATAGACTCTGCTCAAAGAGAGCAATTTGCTAAACAATTAAATGTTACTAAATTAGGCAACATTATTGAGTCAATAGATTTAATTGTTGATAGAAAAAGATCTGTTGAAGATTTAAATAAACTTGTTTTTGATAATTCGTTATATGCTAAAGAAGTTCCTCATTTACAAAATAAAATGGAAAAGTGTTATTGGCTACTTGGAGAACACTTGAGATTAGTCACAGCAGCTGAACCAAAGTTTCAAGAAGCACTAGATAGATACTCTTATTTATTAAGAGGTGAGAAGCCTGAAGAAACTTCTAAAGAGCTAGTCGAAGGTGAGCATAAATTAAAAGAAATGGATTTATTCTTAACTACTAGAACTATTTATAATGACAAAATAGAAAATATAGTGGTTGAATTAAAGCACCCTACTAATGTGAAGCTTGGAAAAAAAGAAATAGACCAAGTTTTTAATTATTACCACCAAATTAAATCTACAGATGGGTTTAATACTAATCAAGAGAGCTGGAAATTCTATTTAATAGGAAATAGATATGATGGTAGTGAATTCATTGAAGAGCAAATAGATAATTTAAAACATTTTGGAGAAAAGTACCTAGCATATAGAGGTAAGTACGATGTTTATGTTGTTCTTTGGGAGGAGTTATTTACAGACTTTGAGATTAAGCACAACTTCCTTTTAGATAAGCTATCCATCCAACGTGATAACTTAATTGAAGATGAAGAATTATTATTAGCTGACGATTTTGCCAATGTAGAAAGAAGTTCTGACCAAGCTTCTGAGGTTACGCTAGATAAAATGACGTAATTAGAATACCAGTAGGCTCACCGATTAGGACTAAAGGGGTTCAGACATCAAAGGTCTAGATTTATAGTTTACTACTCATTGAGTGAATTACTATGTCTAGGCCGCTGCGAATAGAGCATGAAAATGCGTTTTATCATGTAATGAATCGTGGAAGAGAACCAAAGGGGTCAAATCTTGACTTCAGACATCAAAGGTCTAGATTTATAGTTTACTACTCATTGAGTGAATTACTATGTCTAGGCCGCTGCGAATAGAGTATGACAATGCGTTTTATCATGTAATGAATCGTGGAAGAGGGCGTGAAAATACCTTTTAAAATATATATAGCTTTCATTTTATGTCCTTCTTAAGGATATTGCAGTCTTGATCAGCACTTCGATGAAAACCGTCATCCCAAGCAATATAGTCACTAATTTTATTTTGGCTTTTTCGGTTAGCGTAAGCTCTATCTATCGTATTAAAGTATAAAACTTCGGGTTCTCTAAAGTGTGGGTGTGAATTTTGTAAATATTGAACACAGTAGCTTATGTTGAGCATATCCAAAATAATCTGCTTACCAATCTCAGTATCTAAATTTGGTATACGGCCCTGCTCTATATCAATAATCAGTTGTAATGTTGAAGCGGCACCTAAACTAAAGGTGATGAGCTGTGGAGAATCAAACTTTTCATACACATAGCGCTCATAATCGTCGCGGATACCGTTGTCATTTTGATCAACACCGTCCAGCGTTTTATAGTCGTCAGGGTGTTCAGGTGGTAAATCTGGGGTTTGGTAAAATAAATCTTTAATTTTTTGCCAACTACTGTGGGGGGCGGGTTCGTTATTCTCATTCCAGTAGCGGGCAAGGTAGTAGTCGGCTCCGTGTTTTACAAGGTTGCCACCTTGATACACTTTGTTTGCTTGCCATTTTTCTATCACGGTATTTTGCACCCAGATCCAGCCATCCCAATGCGGCTGGTTTTCTATCGGCTCAATACCTTTAACCCAAAAAGCGGCAATAAATAAGCTGTTGTTGTGGGTGACTAGATCACCGGCTACATAAATTGAGCTGGCATTCCATTGTGGGTGGTTTGGTTGAATATCAGTTAAATCTGTATTTTTTGATTTTGAGTTAAGCTGAAAAATATTTGTCGCGTAAGCATGCGAACAAAAAAGTAACCAAGCAATAATGATGAGTTTAGTCATTGCAAATTCCTTTGAAGTTTCATTACTTTTCAACTTTTGCAAAAGGTTCAATGGTTGTCATTTTCAGGTAAGTCATACTTTCAATATCTAACTTATCAAAAGGGTATTGACCTCGAATATTATCATTAAAAACCTTCCCCATTGATGTTGAGTAATACAGCTCATCCCATAATAAGATTGGTATATTGTAATAACGATAAACACCACCAGATTCAAATTTGAGGTCAAGAATTTTACTTATTTTTGAATAGCCTATGTGTGAAAAAGCATCAGATTTTACTGGATGTTGTTCAAATAACGGAAAGGGGGTTTGGTTTTGTATAGAAAACTCAATTTTTTCACTAATTTTACTCGCAACAGGATTACTTCTAAGGTATGAATCTATTAAACCATGATGTGAGTCGTCAAAGTATGATTTAGCAGAAAATTTGGTGGTAGACTTCCAAATAATATTCTTACTATATCAATGACACTGTCATCATCTAAAGTGAGATATGAAACTAGAGCTTTATACTCATCTTTGGGTAATGAACTTGTTGGGGGAGCGATTGCAGAAAGGCTGATCATTGGATAATCTGCAGTAGAATAACCGTCACTGTAAATGTAGTTATCAATTATTTCTTCGAATAAAACATTAGTATAAAAATTACCTTGGGAGTGACCCAGTAAAATAATTCTATTGCATGAATTCATATGAAAATTTAGTTTTTGGTAAGCATTGTTATAATCAGTTTCGTTTATGATACTGTAATTTGCATCAATTACAGACTCTAAGATAACTTCTTGTAAAATCATTAAATCTTTTTTATTTAAGACAGAAACAGTACCATTGAGTATGGCGGTAATGATTCTATATTTCGGTGAAAATATAGATAGGTCGCTATATTTTTGTTGAGCAACTTCATAAATTTGCTCATATATAACCTCATTATTATTATAGTTACCATCTGCTTTAGCTCCTCGGTAGTACTTACCTAACCAAACAGCATGAAAATTATCGATCCAAGCAAGATTTGATTCAAATTCATCATAACTTGTGAGCATTCCATTTACATGGAAAAAGCGTATATAATCAACTTGCTTACTACAGTGTCTATCAAGAGTTTGTAAGTTAGCAAATGCAGAGTATGAAAAAATTAAGGCCATAATTAAAATGTATATTTTCATTTTTTAGCCCCTATTAATGCTTCACAATGTTGATCAGCCATCCAGTGGTAGCTAGGTTCAAAACGTAGAATATCTGCTATTTTATTTTGACTTTTCCGGTTCGTATAAGCTCGATCAATTGTATTGAAATACAATGATTTAGGATTACGAAAATCAGAGAATTCATTTTGTAATTGCCTTGTGCAGTAATTGATATTCATAATATCTAAAATGATTTGCCTACCTATATCAGCATCTAAATTTGGTATACGACCTTGTTCAATATCAATAACGAGCTGCAATGTTGAAGCTGCGCCTAAACTAAAGGTGATGAGCTGCGGAGAATCAAACTTTTCATACACATAGCGCTCATAATCATCACGAATACCGTTGTCATTTTGATCAACACCGTCCAACGTTTTATAGTCGTCAGGGTGTTCCGGTGGTAAATCTGGGGTTAGGTAAAATAAATCTTTAATTTTTTGCCAACTACTGTGAGGGGCGGGTTCGTTATTCTCATTCCAGTAGCGGGCAAGGTAGTAGTCGGCTCCGTGTTTTACAAGGTTGCCACCTTGATACACTTTGTTTGCTTGCCATTTTTCTATCACAGTATTTTGCAGCCAAATCCAACCATCCCAATGGGGTTGGTTTTCTATCGGTTCAATGCCTTTAACCCAAAAAGCGGCAATAAATAAGCTGTTGTTGTGAGTCACAACATCGCCGGCTACATAAATTGAGCTGGCATTCCATTGTGGGGGGGTTGGTTGAATATCGGCTAAATCTGTATTTTTAGATTGTGAGTTAAGCTTAAAAATATTTGTCGCGTAAGCATGCGAACAAAAAAGTAACCAAGCAATAATGATGAGTTTAGTCATTGCAAATTCCTTTTAATTGGAGTTCCATTACTTCTTCAAATTAAGTTCACTTATTAGGTAAATGCAAGTCTAAAGGGTTAAGTATTTTAAAATAATTACTGAATTTGTAGGTTGGGAATAGTTTAACGAACCCCAGTGGATTTTGATTTCACTTATAGGTCTAGCTTTAAAGCGAGAAAATGAATGTCACCACGGAGAACACATAGGTGCATCGCGCCATGGCCTCTCGTTTAAAGCTGTACTTTTTACTTCTGGTAAAGTCATTACCTTCATGGGTTTAGGTATTTAGAGTTTGTCGCGAACAAAACCCTTCTTGAAAAGAATTACTCATCTATTGCTTATTTCAGGACGAGATAACGGGATAATAGTGTTAAATGTATGACTGTAGTTTTGTCATGGCACAACACAACACAACACCTTCCGTATTTTTACATGTGAATGGGTAATAATGTACTAATCATTCAGTAAACAGCGACCAACTAATTAGCTGAAATAACCATATATAAGTAATGATTAATAAAGGTGCCGTTGAGGTAAATGGTTATTCGAAGGACTGGTTGATTAAATTTGTTATTTCAATCTGTTATCAAATTCAATTTAGTGCAATAATCGTTTGGATTTTAATGGCGATAACAAAAATAATAAATATCGCGCTGTGGACTAAGGGATTGTAGAGTATGTACAGGATGTTGTTACTTTTTTTCTTTTCAACCAGTCTTTTTGCCAGTGATGTAAAAAACAGTATCGATCGCGTTTATCAAGGGTATACCACCACGCCTGAATCTATGGCTTTATTAGCTTCCCTTGAAGCTGGTATGCCATACAGTGATAACTTAGACGATGCTAGGGTTATGGCGTTTAAGTGCCTTTTTCTTGATACCGATACGCTAGATAAGCGCCAAGCATTTAAAGTGTTTTTAGCTGAGGCTAAGCAGGTTATAAGCTCTTCAGGGGATGCAGTGCTTTCGCAAGATCTTAGTGTCTGTGAGGCCTTCCACCTTTATAGCCAAGGTTTATATGAACGCGCAAAAATGATTTTGCAGCCAATCGCTGAAGTTGCTTTAAATCCCGAGCTTGATGATAAATCACAAACCTCTGCTATTGGTTTTGCTAATTTTGTCTTGAACCGCGTTTATTTAGCGAAAGGCCAATATAAGTTGGCTTTCGATACTGCACAAAAATCTTACCAAGCTTACGAACTGGCTGAAAACTATTACGAACGAGCTTTAACTCTTAGAGAAATAGCAGCTATACATTTAGCTCTTTTTAACTATGATTTAGCGATTGAACAGTTACTTCGTGCAAAGTCTGAGTTAGCAACATTTAATGTGCAAGAACATTATAAAGTGACTGACGAAATTGCTTACGTGTATGAACTAAAGGGTGAAGTTAGCAAAGCTCTTGAGCTATATTTATCGATCTTTGCTGCGGTGCGTCAATATGAAAATGATGATGGTTTTGGGTACTTGGTAATAAAAGTTGCCCAGCTTTATACTCAGTTGAATGAGTTTGAAAAAGCACAGCAATATTTTAGTCAAGTACAAACGCTTGATATTACGAGTGATTGGATAAAGCAATTGCATACAATGGCACTTGCTCAGTGGTTTTTAGCAACAGATCAGATATCCAATGCAGTACGTGAAAATAATGTGCTAGCTCAATTAGACCAACAAAATTGGCCTGCAAGTTTTACAGAGCGATATTTGCAGTTTTATGCTGCTTTAGCTATGCGACAAGGTGATTACCAAACACAAGCAGCTGTACAAAAGCAGTTGCTAACAATTGCAAATACCCAAGTGAATAATGTGGCTGATAGGGCGTTACTTTCTGAACGGTTAATGTTTAATTTAAATCAGCAAAACCGAGAAATAGCTCGGCTCGAAGAAGTTGCTGATATTAAAGAAAAGTTACTGGCTGTAGCTGTAGATAAGGCGTTTTGGCAGCGACTGACTTTAGCCTTTGCTTGTGTGATGCTTTTAATGTTGGCTGTGTATGCCTATAAGCAAGTTCAACATAAGCAACATTATAAAGTATTGGCATTAAAAGATGAGTTAACCGGTGTTGCCAATCGCCGGGCTATTTTAGACATGAAGAAAAGGGCAATTAGTAAGAGCAAAAGTACAGGCACTGCTAACTCACTTATATCGATTGATATTGATCACTTTAAAGCGGTTAATGATCAGTACGGACACGATATTGGTGACGAACTGATAAAGTCAGTGGTTAATACACTTTCACAAGGAGTACGCTCGTCAGATAACGTTGGTCGGGTTGGCGGAGAAGAGTTTTTAATTGTACTTGAGCAACAATCACTGCAACATGCTTTAGAAGTCGCAGAAAGAATTAGAAGCTCTATTGAGCAACAAACTCATACAGCAAAAAACATTAAGGCTACGGTGAGTATGGGAGTTGTGGAAGTTGCACCAGATGAAACGCCTGAACAAGCTGCAAAACGTGCTGATATTAATTTATATGCAGCAAAAAGAAGTGGTAGAAATACTATTACTGCCTAAGGCTTTATTTAGGGCAATAACCGTATTAATTTTTAACGTTAGGCAACATCCAATCAGCTAAACCCTAAGGACGCCCATATTTCAAAACAGCATGGTCATTGAGCTTTTCCCCTCGATGTAGCGCAGTGACTCTTACCCTTTCTGTGCAAATTAAAACACTCACAAACGACACAACTACCATACTGCAAATCACTCCAGCACCTAAAACCTAGGTCCTTTATTCAGCTTGCGCTGCTGTCCCAAGTAAAGCATCAATGTAGGAGAGTTCTTCGCTAAAAATACCACTAAAAAATGCACTTTGTTCTAGTATTACGCTGTCATTAGGCTGGGTTTTGTAGTCTTGTTGGCATCTGGCAAGTTCGCTCGATAACCATTGGCATTCATTACTTGCTATGCTGATTGCTGTTTTGAAAAAAGATGACCATTTTATTTTTTGTAAATTAAAGCGGTAAAGCGTGACGGCGATATGGCTATATATTTGCTGCTCAGCAGAGGGCGTGTTATCACTATTTATTGTGTAACCATTTAGCAGCTTGCTGTTGATAAGCGCTTGTTGCAGTGCGACTTGTTGTGGTTTACTTAGAAAATTCGTGGTCATAATGTGATGGGGGCCTCTATAAGCTAGTTACAATTAAATTGAGCAATAGGTTAAGCAAAACGTTTTATGGTTCATGCAGTACCGAAAAAACATGCTAATAGTGATAACAAAATAGGGCTGACTGGTTACTGAATTAACAAAATACAATTGTAATTGAACAGGTAAACTTGGCTTGTTGTTAAGTTGCTGGTTTAGCTTTGCTAATTTTTTAAGTTAAATACTTATAGCGATCGACTGTCGTGATAAGGCCGTATCATATGGTCACTACTTACATAGTTATAAAGGGGGTTTCATTGGATTCACTGACACAAGTTGTACTTGGTAGCGCAGTTGCTTATTCAGTCTTAGGCAATAAGCTTGGCCGAAAATCGCTATTGGTCGGCGCGGGGTTTGGCACGTTACCTGATTTAGATGTGCTAATTAATTTTGGTGGCGATGTCGAAAACTTTGTCTATCACCGCAGTTTTAGTCATTCTTTGCTTATACAGCTGCTAGTGAGCCCTTTATTTGCGTGGCTTTTACTTAAAATGAATTGGGCTAAGGGTGTGTCCCTGACGCGTTGGTCGGTTGCCATGTTTTTAATTTTGAGTACCCATTCATTGCTCGATAGTTTTACCGTCTATGGTACACAGTTGCTGTGGCCACTGACGACTTACCCCTTTGGTATATCGAGCATATTTATTATTGATCCTGCGTATACTTTGCCATTGTTGCTCTCTTGTATAGTGCTTTTATTTGTAAGCATGCGCCCTTATGCACAGCGTATTATTACTAGTGCATTAATTATCAGTTCGCTATATTTAACGTGGGGTTTAGCGGCTAAATGGCACATTAATGATAAGGTTTATAAGGCGTTGAATACGCAAAATATCACATTTACAGACTTTGAAAGTACGCCAACTCCTTTTAATACTTTGCTGTGGCGGGCGGTAGTCGTTACTGAGCAGGGCCATTATGAGGTTTATACGTCGGTGTTTGATGATGTTGAAAACGTTGATATGCAATTTTACCCAACCGAAAATGCGCTGCTAACACAGCTTAAAGATGCCAAACAGATCAAGCTACTGCAAGCATTTACTAAAGGCCTTTATGGTGTTTATCAACAAGATGAGCAAGTAATTATGAGTGATTTAAGAATGGGTCTTGAAGGTTATTATGTATTTTCATTTGTGGTTGCACAGCAAAAAGATCAGCAGTTGATCCCTGGCCCTTATCAACAACTCAGCAATCGATTTCCACTAGAGAAGCTTGGACTCATTTTTGCCCGCATTACTAACCCAAATGTTAATTTAGAAACTACCGAAAAATAGCCTACATCTCCCTGAAATAGACGGTTGCTTAGGCCTTAAATTTTTAAAGGCAAGATGAGGAAAACCGTTTTAGCAATGCGCCATTCAGCAATACACGATAACTAAGTAAGAGCACTCTGTTCTATTTGAGCAATAAAAATTACCAAGGCGAAGCTCACTTCATTGATATAAATAAAGCTGGGTTGTTAACCGACCCAGCTGCGTTATATTTTCACTCTGCAGGTATTACTGCTAACTAATTATGTGGCTATTAGCCAACTATCGCCGGGTACCAATTTGCTAACACTACACCAAATAAGCCTACTAAAAATACAAAGGATATCAACACCATTAAGCCTGCTGTGACGGTTGTTATCACTTTATTCGTTGTTCTACCTGCGTACCTTACTAGCTCAGCTATGAGCAGCGGCATCACATAAGAACATATGCTAATAGTTAATACCGTTGGGCCTGTGAACGTTGCGGTATCAATTCCAAGTGAGCCGAATGTTAAAAACCAAGCAAAAATCATCAGCCTAAAAAATAACACACCATTTGCTGCAAGGTATAAACGGATCGCCCATATTTGATGAGTATTGATATTACGCCCTCTGGCGGCTTGTACTGCTAATATACTCGATAAAATGACCACGCAACCAGCAAATATAGTAAGGCTATGCATTAATGTGTTACCCACTGTTCCTCTAACAATAATGAGATACATGCCAGCCATTGAGATAGTACATGCTAACAAAACGAATACGCGTCCGTTGTAGCGGTGGAATTTGTTATACTTCGTTCTTAATGCGGGTATTAGCTGTAAACTACCGCCAATTATCATCACTATGGCCAGTAACACATGCGTCGCATACAGTATATTACCGGTGGGGTCACTCGCAGCATATGCTGTATTGTTAAGACGACTCCACCCTGACAAACCTGTGGTGACACTGGTCAGGCCATATCCCAATATAAGGTAAGTTACAAAGCAGCCTTGTGCCATGAGCAAGCAAATAAACCACAATTTTTTACTGTTATCGAGGAGCTTTTTGGGGGTTATTTTCATTTTTTGCATCAACATATATTTTTCCATCAAACCTTTCAATAACCCAAATATAAAGACTTACATGGCAAATGCTTATCAAATTCGAAACTTGAGCAACGATATATTGATAATTTTTTGCGCTTTAGCTAATTGGTTATAGACACATTCTCTAACAAAGTCTTTTTGCTAATATGAGCGTTACTTTGTACTATGTGATTTAGACAACGTTGTTGGTTTAAACGTCACTTTAAGAGCACGCTATTATGCAAAATTATTCCCCTTATTATCTTCTTCTTTTTGTTTGTTTGGGGTTAATGTTTTTAAATGCGTTGAAAAAAGATAAGCAGCTGGTTCATTATTTATTTGTGATATTTTGTGGCTCGCTTTGTATGGTGGCAGCACAAAAGCTCAGTGCGCAAAGTGTTGGCGCGTATCAATATCTAATTGGGTTGTTTACTTGCGCAACATGTAATGTTTCATGGCTGATTGCAAGAACGTTATTTCGTGAGCACTCGCCAATTTCCCGCAGGCATGTGGCTTTTGCAGTAACCATTGCTGGCTTGATCATGTTTAATCAAACATGGCATTACTTAGTGAGCCTTGATCCTCAGCCTTTACCTACTAGCGATATAATGTGGCGCTTAAAGCAAGGGGTGAATGAGGTCACCATATTGCTTTCATCAAGTATCCTTGCGCTGTCTTTTTGGGAAGCGATAAGGGGCTACAGAGGTAAAACACAATCACAACAACTGCAATCAATACTCTTTGCTAGTGCATTCTTTTTAGCTGTGTTTAATGCCAGCATTCTGCCAAAGTTCATATTTAGTGCGGCTGAAATTGAGCTTTACAATCCCATAATTATTACTTCATCTGCGCTTTTAATTGTATTAGCGATGCAAGCAGTCATGGCCCTTCAAGCAAGAGTGAAAAATGACCAAGCGCTAAAGCAAGAAGATGATATTGGCACTATTAACAATGACACGAGTCATCTAAATGAAAGCGGCAATCAAGATGTAGAGCCTGAATTGATAGTTGGCATTACAAAGCTTATCAATGAGCAGCAGCTTTACTTACAAGCCAGCCTCAAAATTTCAGATTTTGCACAAGCGCTAATGGTGCCTGAGTACAAAGTTAGCCGAGCAATTCGCTATCACTATAAAGTAGCTAACTTTAATTTATTTATTAACCAATACCGCGTTAAGTATGCAAAAAAGTTATTGATATGCGATCAGGCCAAAGAGTGGAGTATTTTAAGCATAGCACTTGAGAGTGGCTTTTCTTCTCTTGCGACTTTTAACCGGGTGTTTAAAAGTATTGTGGGTGACATTCCTAATGAATATCGAAAACAAAACGGTGACTACTATAATGAAGGTATACGGGAGCTTGTTGATTAGCGAGTTATAGGTTTGTTTTTATAGTTAATCAAGAATATTAGATAGCTATAGTGAATGAGTAATTTAGTCAAACTTAGAGTATTATCTGCATTGTATTAACAATAACCGAGAACAGTGTGAACTACTTAGCTCATCTTTATTTGGCGCAGCCTACAGCAGATTCACACTTTGGCAACTTGCTTGGTGATTTTGGCGGTAATAGGCATGTAGAGCAATTGCCAATCACGGTAAAAAATGCACTAGAGAACCACTATTTAGTCGACAAATTTACAGATGCTCACCCTCTAGTAAAGGAAGCTAAACAATATTTTTCGTCTCAGCGTAAGCGCTTTGCGGCTGTAGCTATTGATGTAGTGTTCGATCATTTTTTAATTCAGCATTGGCAACGATTTAACGACCAACCTCTAAGTGACTTTAAGCAAGCCAGCTATCAGCTTTTGAATAACCGTATTGCAGTTATGCCGCCAAGAATGCAAAGTGTTGTAAAACATATGACGCAGAATGATTGGTTTAAAGAATACGAAACCGTCGAAGGGGTCGGGGTTGCACTTGATAATATTGCCAAGCGCATTCGCTTTACTAATTCTTTTTCTGACGCTGCTGCGGATATAGCCCTTCATTACACTGAATTAGATGCCATATTCTTAGCGTTTTTCCCTGAGCTGATTAAGCATGTAAACCAACGAGGCCTTGAAAGCGCTTAAATGAGCATAGTTTGTCAGAGTTTGAAATTTTAATCGCTAATTTTGCTCAGACTTTAAGTTTAGTTTTGCATACTTTTTTTATTTTTAGTTCATCTTTGTGAACATTGCATTAGGTTCGGCATGTTTTATATCTCTTTAGTGTACTTTTTGTTATTTAAGTTTACTTTAGTGTACTTTTTATCTTGTAGATATATTATTGTTTTGGTTCACTTCTATGAACGATTAATTTAAATAGTTGAAGGTAATGAGTAGCTTCAACTATTTGAAACAACAGATATTAACCTCTTGCAAGAAATTGCACGGTTAGAGTCTTCATATTCCAACCATGATGAAACTTTTCCGTTGTCTGATATTAGGGATCGCGTTAATCAATATTGCAAAGATAATAACATCACGATAGATACCGTTTGCGAACTCGCCTCAATTAGCAAAGCGACCCATTATAAAGCATATAACAGCCCTGGATCAGCTAAACGGTCAACCATAGAGTCTATCTTGAGTGTTAGGAAACGATCAGTTACTGGTAGGAAGATGTTATGAAAATTAATCGCAGGGCAGCGGTGTTTATAAATCATGCCAGAGTAGGAGAACTTATAGAATATAGGGATAAGAGCCTATCAGATAAAGAAAGATACCTTTTTTGACATTGTGCTTGTGCGACAAGATAATAATCATCATCACAATTAATGGATTTCCTTAATGGCTGGCGTAGGGCGTTTTATTTCAATAGAAACTTTTGCAGCAATCATCACCTGGGCGGTTGTGAGTGGCTCAGCAATATGGTTAATGCTGCAGTCTGATGGGTTTTCCGTTTTGGACTTAAGCGCCGTTGTTGTTTGCTTTTTAATTTTTATTAGCTGCTTTTTAATTGCCAATGCCGACTATGAAGTACGTTTAAATACGTTGTTAAAGCGTGGGTTGTTATTTGCTCAATATGCCGCTTTACTGATAGTAGCAATCTTTGTTCCTTATACCTACATTGCGATTTTAAGTACCATTTGGTGTGCTCAGTTGCCGTATTTTATGCGCTTAAGTTACGCCATTTGTTTATCATTTTTATGTTTGCTGCCACTGTTTTTAATTTTCAGCTTTTATTGGCATCAAGAAGGTAGCTTGTTAACTGGCATACTGTTTTGGACATTTAATTTGTTTGCACTGGTGGTAATGAATAGCACACGTAAAGAGAGTGTCGCCCGTGAACAGTCTGATGCACTAAATCGAGAGTTAATTGCTACGCAAACACTGTTAAATGAAGCCGCAAAACAGGCTGAAAGAGTCCGCATTGCACGTAATATTCATGACCTTTTAGGTCATCATTTAACCGCTTTGACTATTAATCTACAAGTTGCTTATCGTACTGCTGAAGGCCCTGTGCAAGACAATATTAAGCAATGCCATGATCTGTCTAAATTATTATTAAGCGATGTGCGGGAGGCTGTGTCAGAAATCCGTGAAAAATCAGCAATTGAAATCACGCAGACATTACAAGCACTCGTCAGTAATGTTCCTCAGCTCACTATTCACTTGAATATTGTTGATGACATCATGATAAATGATGTAAAAACAGCTGATACACTGTTACGGTGTACGCAAGAGTGCGTGACTAATACACTCAAACATAGCCAAGCGAGTGAGCTTACGATTAACCTTACTGATAAAGACAAAGTTATTTATTTGACTATTTTTGACAATGCACATCATAACACCACCAAGTCACTCGTGTATGGTAATGGCTTAAAGGGCATTCAAGAACGGGTTAATGAACTCAGTGGTAGCGTTGATTTTGCACTCACACCGAGTGGATTTGTTACAAACATAAGGTTACCGGAGCCATTATGAAAATTCGTGTCATGCTGGTGGATGATCAAATGTTGGTGCGCTCAGGCATTAAAAGTTTATTGCTGCTCTCTGACGTGATCGATGTTATTGGTGAGGCCGCGGATGGTGACCAAGCGTTAACGCTGATTAAAGATATGCAGCCAGATGTTGTGCTTATGGATATTCGAATGCCCGTTAAGTCAGGCATTGATACCTTAAATGAATTGCACCAGAGCACGCAACGCAGCCACTGTCCTGCGGTTATTATGCTAACCACGTTTAATGATCACGAGCTTGTTGCTGGGGCCTTGCAGGCGGGTGCAAAGGGCTACTTACTTAAAGATGTGTCATTAGAAACCTTAGTTGACGCAATTGAGGTGGTACATAGCGGTCAAACCTTAATTCAACCTGCGATTTCACAGCGTGTAGTACAGCACTTGACGACTAACGACAGTCAATTTGATAGCTTAAGCCAAGAAGCACTGACGGTAAAAGAAATCGAAATATTACGTTTTATGGCTGCAGGCTGCAGTAATCGCGAAATAGCTGAGGCTATTTATAAATCCGAAGGCAGGGTGAAAAACCAAGTGTCGAATATACTGGCAAAACTTGGCGTTAGGGATAGAACCAGAGCCGTCTTAAAAGCTATCGAGATAGGACTCATATAAAACCGGGACTAACCCCACCCACTTCACAAAAGCCCATTCACTTGCCGCATAAAACCCATTGCGATAAAAAACGTGACTTTTGGCACTCTCATCCCTGTTGGTAATTTTACATACTATAGATAACTGTTTTATTGAGGGGTTATTTATAATGGATGTTATATTTAAAATTATTTTAGCAGCGCATATAGCCATAGGTATTTGCGCGTTAACTTTATTTTGGTTTCCTGCGTTTAGTAAAAAGGGCTCGCCGCGGCATAAAAAATTTGGCAATTGGTATTCTATATCAATGTACGGTGTTGTTATTTCGGGTATTTTAATGGCATCACTGTCAATATTGATCCCTGAGCTGGTAAAACCGGCAGCTTTTACGGCTGATGTTGATAACAGTAAAGTACGCGAAAGTATTGTACGGTTTGCGGTATTGCTTTTGCATTTGTCTATTTTGACTTTAGTGGCAGTGCGTTATGGTAAACTGGTGCTTACAGCTAAAGTCGATCGGCAACGCCTCAAAAGCCCTTTTCAGTTGTTGATAACCAGTGCTCTATTAATGAGTGGCATTGCTATTTTTTGGCGCGGTATGATTGATCAGCATATCTTAATGTTGATATTTGGGCCGTTAGGCATATTTATTTCGCTGACAAATTTACATTTTACCTTTAAGCGTCAGATTAAACCTCGCGATTGGCTCGTTGAGCATTTAGGGGGCTACATTGGCTCGGGTATCGCGGCCTTTACGGCTTTTCTTTCCTTTGGCGGTAGACACATATTTACCTCATCAGGGTATCTGCAATTGGCGTTTTGGATAGCGCCCGGAGTTATTGGTGTGTTGTTTATTTTTTTCCTTTCTCGTAAATATGCAAACTAACAATAGGGGGAATACATGATGAAACACGTGGTGATTTTTACCTTATTGTTAACGACCTTTTGCTCAATGGCAAAAGCGACTACAGAAATCGATAAATTGAATCAACAAGCTATAGCACTTATTGATGAGGATTTAGATGCAGCCGAGTCGTTAATTAATAAGCTACTGCAAGAGTACCCTAATAATCATTTAACGTTATTTTATTGCGGCAGAATTATGGGCAGGCAAGCTGGACTGGCATTTTTTAAAGCCCTGAGTTATGCAGAAAAGTCATTGGCCTGTATGGAAAAAGCCGTTTTATTAGCCCCAGATAATATAACTTACAGAAAAGGTTTAGTTAACTTTTATCTAGGGGCGCCAGCGATTGCGGGTGGCAGTGAAGAACGTGCGTTTAAGCAAGTGGAAGAAATAATGTTGCGTGATAAAACACAAGGCTTTATTGCTGAACTCGCTTTCTATAAGCAAACAAAAAGTAGCAAAGAGCTGGAAAAAAAGCTTCTTAGTTTTGAGCAAACCCCAGCAAACGTGGAGTTAATCGCTTATGAATTAGGGCTGCTCTATCAACAAAATAAGGACTTTGACAACGCCCATCAGCAGTTTTTAAAGGCGCTAAACAATAGCGATGCTATGAGTTCATTAAAATTGAATATTTTATATCAGCTTGGTCGCAATGCGGTGTTTAGTAAGACCAATATTCAATTAGGTATTGAGGCGTTAACTAATTACAGTAAAAGTGAATTAAATACCTCTTTGCCCAGTTTATATTGGGCTTACTACCGTCTCTCGCAATTGTACAAACTATCTAATAATACAGAGGGTTATAATAAATACCGACGTCTTGCTAGGAAAACGGATGATGAGCAATTAATTAAATTATTGAAGCGCTGAAAAGTGGCATAAAAATAAAATGGGGCAGGCCAAGTGTATTAACATATACCTGTCCTGTTTTATCATTTTAATCATCAGGCCCTTTTAGGGTGAAAACTAAATGTTTGCGCATATCTTTTAAAATCACGCCTTTTTTTAACATTGCCCCGCTTAAACGCTTTTGCCACTTTAATAGGTTGGGCTCTGCCGCTGCTAATGCTTGCTCATTTGCAAATTGAAAACACATTAACAAAGAGCCCGGAAATAAGTGATATTCCACGTCAAACCAGCATTGCAGCATGCCAGAGAGTTCATTACGGCCTTGCTCTTCAATTGCATCAGCAACTTTAAGTACCAGTGCTTGTTGTTTTATTTGCACCGCAGAGAGTTTTTTCATCGTTTTAATCCAATTAGAGGCTAAAAATGTAGCCATAAAAACCGATTATAACCGAGCTTGTAGATGGGTAACAACTTTGGCAGTGACTTAAATTAAATATCAGATTAAATTGCATTTTAAATGTTTCTTGGTCACTTTACTTACTCTGCTGGTGGGATGAAATTGAGAGACCAGATCGTATGAAGCAGCATCCTGCTTTCATACTTGAGTTGTTCTACTAAACAATCACATTACTTATTAAAAAATCCCCCGCATACATTTACATGCTGGGGGATTTTGTGTTGTTAATTTAATTTGTGGCTAGGCGTCTTTTTTAAAAACGCGCTCTTACGCCAAGGCTAACTGAGCGGCCAGGAAGTGGTGCTTCGTCTTTTAAGTAAGATGAGTGCACGCGCGCTTCTTGATCGGTTAGATTGTCGGCTTTTAAATACAATGTCATGTCAACGTTACCTAAATTAAGGTAGTAGTTAGCAGCGGCTGATAGCATGGTATAGCCGTCGGTGGTGGTTTCGTTTGCAGCAATTTTATCTTGCTTACTGTTGCGAGTGACTTCTACTTCAGTGTGCCAATTACCGTATTCATAATGTATTGAAGAACCAACACGTAATGGTGGGATCCTTGGTACGTTACCGCCTTTATCTAGTTTAGCGCGGGTATAATCCGAAAACACATCCAGACGCCATTGTTCGTTTAAGTGCCAGTCAACTTGTGCTTCAAAACCATACAGCTGTGCATCTTGCTGGGCAAAGAGTACAACAGGTAAACCATCGGTTTCTTCCTCTGATCCTGCGCCGCTACTTTGTAGTTGTTGGTAATCTTGCGCCGTAATAAACTCACCATCACTGAGAACAAGGTTACTAACGTCTTCGTATATGTAGTCATTCACTTGGTTTTGGAACAGGCTTAAGCTTGCATTCCAGTTGTCAGTATTATAACGATAGGTTGCATCTATATTATTAGACACTTCTTTATTCATGCTTTGGCCGTTTTGCACCACCGAATAATTACCGTTATCGTTAGTAAGATTAAAACCACCACCTACTTCGTAAGTGCCAGAGCCAATGTGTGGGCCGTATGCAAAAATTTCAGATGAAGAGGGGGCGCGTTCTGAATATGCATAATTAAATGCTAATGAGTGCTTGTCGTTAATGCTCCAAACTACTCCTGCAGAGCCTGAAACCGCCGTGTAATCTTCATCTGCAAATGAGATACTATTATCGGTTGATAGCTCATCAAAAAATTGGTTATTCACTTTATGGGTTAGTTGCTCCACGCGTGTACCAAGCTGCCACAATAAAGCACCTGTTTGTTTTTCTTCCATTAAAAATGCGGCTAAACTATCGGTTTTTGTTGGTGGTGTGAATGCTTCTTCGCCAATCGCTTCAAAATCACTTTTGTTATAATGTAAGCCCATTATGCCGTGCCAACCATAAACCGCGCTGTGCTCTGCCCATAGTCTAGACTCGATACTTTCATTTTTAAAAGTAGTGCCTATTTCAGTCCCTTCAATTTCTGAGTGTTGGTAATCAGTATATGCATTTTGCCAATGCACAGATTTTATAAAACCGTCAAGATTATTCCAATCAACAACACCTTGATAGCGGTCTTGTTTTAACTTAATAAATACACCATCTTCACCCGGTAAACCATATTCTGAGTCCATTGAGCCATAGGCAAAAGCAACCCGAGTATCGTCAGTGATCCAGCCAGCTCCTAAGTTATAACCGTGTGCATCGATTGCTGAGTTTGAGAGTTTAGTACTGCCACCATGTTCATTAATATCAGCGGGAACAGGTATTTTATAGTCACCGGTATTACGGTTGTAAGCATCTATATGAACAGCAAAGTCGCCCGTTCCGGCATTTAAATCAGTAGATGTTGTTTTTGAATCTGCTACGTTATCGTACTGAGCAAATACTTCTCCAGTAATACCTTGTTGTCTTTCAATGGGAAGGCGGTTATCAACCACATTAACAACGCCGCCAATTGCACCACTACCATAAAGCAAAGTAGCAGGGCCGCGTAATACTTCAATTTGTGTGGCCGTAGAGGTTTCGGTTGATACTTGGTGATCGGGGCCAACGCGTGATGCATCAGATGCGCCTAATCCGTTTTGTACAACTTTGATTCGAGGTCCATCTAATCCTCTGATAATTGGACTACTGGCAACGGGTCCAAAATAAGAGCTGTGTACACCCGGCACATTTTTTAAGGTTTCGCCAAGGGTTGCTGCTTGGTGCTGATCAAGCTCTTCGCCACTCAAAATAGATACAGGTGTACTTGATTCAAGTACGGTACGTTTAAGTGGTGAAGCTGTAATAACAATTTTTTCTAAATCGCTTTCATCTTTTTGTATTTGTTTCTCTGCTGCCATTGCGTGTGTACTGATAGCAGTTAATACCGCCAAAACTAATGGTGAATACTTAATTTTCATTGTTTAATCTCTAAAATTTGCACTAAAACTGGCTGCTTACCCAATGGTAAACAGTCTTTATAAAACGGTTTTTTAGCAGTGAACTTTAAAGAGTATTCGGTGGATCACGGTTACCTGAAAACGCAACGGTTGCGCTAAATTGCGGGGAGTGTAAAGCTAAAACAGCGCCGTAGCGGTTACTTTCAGGTTCAAATATGCTGGTGGTAGGGGATATTAAATCGTCAAAATCAAACGAACTTATGCAGAGTTGGCACTCTGTGCTGCTTTGTACTGCGTGAACAGTTGAGTGCCACTGTGAAAAAACACTGATCAGCAGTAAAAGCACCATTAAATATTTTAATAGTGTTTTATTGTGTCTGAATGAGTGTAAATTCATGTGTTTCATTAGGTGATAGTATAACGTTGTTTTTTTTGCAATGTCGAGAGCTGAATAAGTAAAATAATCTGTTTAATTATAAGTTTTTACTTTGTTATTTATAATCAGTGGTTTATGTTTTATTTTGATAAATAAAACCTCTAGATCAGACATCAATCAGGGAATAGGCTTTGCTTAGTTAGTTTGCCATTTTTTTATCAGTTCAACGCTTTTTACCCAAAAACGATAATTTATAGGCTGTCGTTATGAGTGACAACGTCAACAGTGACATAGACTGAGCTGCTATGTTTGATGATTTGATTGCTTGTTAAAGTAAGCTTGATTTTTAGGTAATTGTAAAGCGCGAGGTTTGATAGTGTGAAAGGGTTAAATATGAGTTTTTTTGCATCTTATAGGGCTTTATTAAATGGTGTTAAAAAGCCCTAAATTCACATGATTAATAATTACTTATCAACTTTTAGCGACCATCTTCAAATGATGCAATTGCAGAAACTTTGCTCCAGCTGCCATTTGTATAAAGGATTGTTGCTTCCGCTTTATAAGGTTTAAAAGACCTTATTTCAAATGAGCAAGAAGTACCTGAGGTGCCACAAGATTGGGCTGCATTGGACCAAATTACACTATCGATAGCAGACCCATTGCCGATAACACGAAATACTGCTGTTGCCTTATTTTGACCATAGATGAGTGCCATACATCTATTTGGTGTGTATTGATCATATGCTTGAGTGTCTACATAGCATTCCATTGAACTTGCACTTGCTTGAACAGAAAATACGCTAGCGGCTAGTAAAGTTGCTATTGTTAATACCTTTTTCATTTTTTCGTCCTTATGTTTGTTTGTTTGTTTTTCAGATACAATAATGTATCAATTAATACACAAAATAAACACTTCATTAACATTTTTATTCATTAATAATAATTCAATCAAGTATTGCAGCCATGGTTATTAAATTCGCGTTTTGATAAGGTTCTTCATTTTTGCCAATAATAGGTTTATCAAGATTGAAATTAGCTAATCCCAAGCGATATGTTTACGGAAAATTACTTTGCTTTTTGATAAGTGCTAGCCGGTAATATATACAGTAGAATAACTAAATAACAAACTATAAAGGCAAGGCTTAGCTGGTTACTCGCTAGGACGTGTTTATACTATTTAGAAATAACAGCCCATTACACTTACTTTTATCAGTTTGAGCTTTGGTTAAGATGTTTACAGGGATCACAAGGCGAGTTGAGGTGTTAATATCGAGTTTATTGTCAGTAAATTTAACATGGTTAGCGTTGAAAATACCCGCTGGAGATAGATTTATTCCCGAAGAACAGGTTAATTAGGTGCAATAAACATATTTATTTAGCATCGTCACTTCATCGATCGCCAAGCAAATGTTGATGCTGCAATGACGATAGCAATTGCAATACCTAAGTAAAGCGTTTCTATAGTTCCGCCAAATTCCACAGCATGTTCTAAAAATAAAATCACTAATACAACTGAGGTAACTTGTACTAAAGTTATTTTTAAATCATGAAAATCTTCTATGTTAAATGCAGCTAAGAACTGGCTCTCATTAGGTTTTGTGGTCGAGATAAATAGACGATATAAACTAATAGCAATTACTTGTAGCGTGATGCCAATTAGCAGTAAGTCAAGAATTTTTAAAAGTTCCACTATTAATTCTTTGCCATCCTTTGCTGAATCAGGGAGGCTCATAATAGTGCTTTTTACTATATGAATAACGATGTTGATACATGAAACGTAAACAAGTAATGATGATATTGCTGCGGTGATGACGGCGATTATAACTAAAAACCGACTGTTTTGAAAAATACGTTCCATGCTACTCAACTTTTGATGATTGTATTATCTATACGAAGGATAGTTTAAATCAGTTTGTTTTTATAGGTATTTTCGCCTTTATAGGGAACAAACGAACATGGGGTGATATCATTGATTTGTTTAATTCAATGTGTAAAAGTGCTGCGGCTAAATGAAATAAGTAATTAGTTTAGAGTATTACCACTTGTAACAGGCGTGACATAGTCCACCCACTTCAGACTTCCCTCTTTAGAGGAGGAAGCCTGAAGTCATATCTTCTTATAAATTGGTTTATAAAGCCACTAAGCTTTGCTCTAACATTGCTTGAATTTGTTTGACTATTTTAGCTTCTGTTTCTGGTTCAAACTGCGCTATGCGCGGTGTATGGATATGCCCAGTAGGAATATCTGAATTGAGTTGATCACGCAGGCGAATACTGCGGTACGAAATTTCGTTAGACAGGTAACCGCCACCGCCGCCTTTTACTGCAATCGCACCTTTTAGTTCAGCTAAAATTTTAGGCTCAAAGGCTTTTTCCAGTGTAACAACTTTGTGATTGTCATTTATCGGAAAGGGCCCTTTGGCTTGCTGCATTTGCGTAATGGGCAAACTAAACTGCACAAATTCGCTGCCAGGCAATGGACGATCGTTTAGGTTTGGAATAAGTGGCGCTTTTGCTGTGCCGCCATAGACAATATTTGCGTTGTCGGGGGCGGTTACGCTGCGCCGCTTACCTGGAAAGCGTTCAAGGTCAAAGTCTTTACTACCCATGCTAACGGTAACTATCATATCTACGTTGTTCAGTGCGTAATAGGGGGCGAGTAATTCTTCAATAATACCTTGATCAAAGTCTTCATAGCGAACAGGCACCATTACAGTATTTATTTCAGCGCTGATGCCTTGATAAGTAATTACTTGGCCGTCGAGTAATAATGCGGCCACACCGGATGGATTACTTTGATTGATGTTACTATCCAACAAAAATGGGTCAAAGCCTGTTAGTAAAATCTTTTTGGTGGTGTTTTTAGAGTAGGCAAGGTCGGTGCGACCGCGACTGCCATTTTCTAGCATTGTTAACAATGTGCTTTGCTCGGCAGTTGTTAATGCAAATTCAGGTTTTGTTGTACGGATTATTTTACTTGAAAGTAGGCGAGCCCAGTAAAGTGCTCTGTCATCGTAGCTTTTAGTGACGGTAATGTGTTGTTTGGCGTTGAGCCAGAGTTGGGTTGAGTAATCATGTAGTAAGTCAGTTGCCTGTTTAAAGTTTCTTAGGCTTTTCCAGCTTTGTTCAAATAGCGCTATATCCTCAGAAAAGATATCTAAAACTTGTGGCATAGCGGTTGTGGCTTGCTTAATACGTAGCTCTTCAACTGTTGGGTTAGCACTAAAAACAGAGCCGGAAGAGAAGATTAAGCTCGCGGCTAAAAGTCGTTTGATCATGGTTTTCCTATATAAGCTGTTTTAATAGTTTGAATGCAAAGGCTACTATCTGATTTAGAGCGAGTAAGCGCAAATAAATACGTTGATTAGGGCTTTAACTCTCATCTTTAACTTTTAATCAGCCTCTAGAGCCTATTTTCATAAACTGCTATCCTTCACTTATTAAGTTGTAATTGAGTAAACAGCATGATTAATGATAACGATGTAATTGACACCCTCGCAGAGCTAGAGGCTTTTTTGTTATTGATTGATAACGGTGGATTGGGCTTAAAAAATGTAGCCGGTGTGGCACTGGCGACCAATAATACCAATGGTCGCCCGTTTGTAGCAGTACTTGATGATAACCACAAGTTGTTGTTAGGTCGCTGGGTAACACAAGATGTGTTTGAAAACGGTAAAGAGCTTGTTCGTAGTGGGCCTAAAAAGTTACATTAATCTTGCAAAGGCAATTGAAAATCAGCCGTAACCTTTTGTGGTAAAAGTTATTAATAGACTTACTCTTTAATGACAACAACACAATTTCGGCCTTGTTTTTTTGCTTTATAAAGAGCTTGATCGGCCAATGATATACTTTCTTTTATATTGTTAGCCGTTTGCGATACCTGATTGATACCAATACTGACAGTAAAGCGAACTTCTTGGTTATTTTCTGTTTTCACAATACACTTTTCAGCGGTACTGCGAATACGTTGTGCGATAATCTTGGCATTGTCAGCATCACAGTTCAGTAATAATATAAATTCTTCGCCACCAAATCGACATGCAATATCATCTACTTTTTGTTGCTTTGTTAAAATATTTGCAAACTCGATAATAACGCGATCGCCAATATCGTGGCCGTAAGTGTCATTTATGCCTTTAAAAAAGTCGAGATCGGCAATAACTATCGACAGCTCTTTTTTTGCAGTTTTGCTTTTTGCTAGCAATTGCGAACAGGCTTTGTCAAAGTAGCGGCGGTTGTATAGTTTGGTTAAAGGGTCGGTATCTGCGAGGCGCTTTAATTCAGATTGTGCTGATTTTATTTTTTCTAATGTTCTGATCCGGTATGACAAAATAAATGCCATCATTAGCGCTTCAAGTACAATACCTATACCCACGCCATGACTATTAATTTGATTTGATTCGGTTATGCCCTTGTAATAAAGCACCGCCAACATATTAAAAATAATAAACATTGCATGACCCAAAAAGAAGTACTTAGCGAGGGGGTCTCGCTTTCGCCATAAAGATATCGATACTCCTAAAGTCACAGTCATCATTAGTGCAGCTAAACTGCTCGCAGGTTTTAATGCGCTAACCAAGTCGAATAGACTATAAAAAAATTCGGCTACTAATATAGTTAAAATAATACACAGTGCAATATGCTCTTTGGGGTAGCGCTTTTTGGTTTCAAATATAAGCATCATAAATAGGATTAAAAAACTAGGCATGCTATACAAAGTCGAGTTAAATTGCAGAAGGTCGGCACTAAAAATCCCAAAAAAGTTAGCGCCTAAACCATAGGAAAGTGATACCCAAATGATGCCGGAAATTAAATAAAAGGCATAAACAATGTTTTCAATTTTTCTTGCCGATAAATATAAGAAAAAGTTATAAAGCATTAATGCCAGCATCATTCCCACAAGCAAAGCAATGTAGCTACTACTGCCAACTAATGCGCGTTTTGAGTACTCCTCATCGAAAAGAGCGAGGGCATACCACTGGTGAGAAAAAGTGACGCTTCTAACAAAAATTGTCTTATTTTCACCTGCTGCAAGATGAAATGAAAATATGGCACTACCGCCAAATATATTGGGATGTGGTCCTGGCTTATCTAATTGAATGTTGATTTGTTTTAATAGCTCTCCATTTTTTGTCTCATAAAAATCAACGTCTTGTAGGTGATACGCATCTGAGTTATGCAAAAATAGCCGCAGTTGTTGTGGAGACTCATTGTTAATGATTATTTTAGACCAGGTTATTTTTGCGTTTGGCCCTAAGGTTACTTCACTTTTACTTGGGGTGAATTGTTGCTGTTGTATTTGTTCGAAAGGCATTTCTAGACTTGTATCAATAAAGTAACCCATAGGAAATTGAGTTAAATTAACATTAGCGGTCTTGATATTAACATTAGGTGATTGAAGGCTCTCAGTCTTTGCGTATACACCGCATGAGATAAAAATAAGCAAAAAAAGGTATAAAACACGGTTTACCATACATAAAGTCCCTCTTATGAAAGACTTATTTTTAACTTTAATTGTTTGTTTGTCGAGCAATAAAATAAGCAGCTAGTATATATTTAAAGGGAAGGCTTTAGGCTCTTCAAATACATTGATTATTATTCGCTGGGTTTTAATCTTATTTTAATGTTCCAGTTAAGTCTTTTTTAGATACTTTCAATAACATGGCCTTATTAACTTTATAAAGGGCATAAATAAAAGTGAAAATGATTAAAACAGCAGTTTTTGTAAAATGTGCATGTGTCATTGGTTTGTCTACATTGGCAGTTACTAGTGCGGTTGTGAGCGCAAAGAATGTTAGTGATAGTATTGTGGCCGAGCAACGTGAAGCACTTGATAAAAACACTCAGGGTAAAGGTTTTGGGCCACAATCACCTCGCGATATAGACCAAAATTATGGTACTAACTTACGTAGCTTTGGGATGGCGCCAAGCCGTAGTGAGCTTAATTTATGCAACATTCATTTTCATAAAAATGCGGAGCATAAAGGCGGGGAGTTTACCACTTATGCTGGCAATGGAGATGGCAAAGGTCATCATACAGGTTACCTTTCTGAGCGCAAATTATCAGCTGCTCAATTACAGCCTGTAAAAAGTAAAATTTGTGCGGCAAAAGGTGAGTCGTTAAAGGTGGGTGATACTCTAGAAGTACACTTTGTTTATTCATCAGCACAAGTTACACCTGGCCCGACATTGGGGGCTTGTTTAGCTCAAAGCACAATGAATCCAGCTCTTAGAGTTGAAGGACAAGTAATCGTGCTAGCCAATGACAAAGATGCTGTTAATTTTGCACAGCTTGCAAATGTTGAGCAAGTTAATGGTTATTACCAAGCACCTAATATTCCTACTAATACCGGCATCCCTATTGAGTATTTAGGTTCAACAACGGGCCCTGCATATAATGAAAAAGCATCGCCATTACAAGTTAGTTGGAGTGTTAGACCACACGTTGCCGTAGTCGATATCAACAGCGTTGGTAAGTGGTGTGATGAGAATGTATTTAACGAAGATCATGCCCATGGGGTGCGTAATTTAGTGCAAAACCCTAAGTTGTTATCACCTATTTCTCAGTGATTTAATCCTGTATTTAAAGTGCGAGTAGTCAACTCGCACTATTTTAGATTCATCCTATAACCATTTCCGCGCAACGTTTGAATAGTTAAATTAGGATCTGTTTCTATTTTTTTTCTTAATCGGCTGACATACACGTCAATAATATTAGTATTGGGTTCGCTGTAAGTTTGCCATACACGGCTAAGTATCCGCTCACGAGACAGCACCTTGTCTTGATTTTCTACAAAGTACAGCAGTAACTCAAATTCAATTTTTGTCAGTGCTAATTCTTCACCATTTAGTAATGCAATACGTTGCTGAATGAGTAATGCTAATGAGCCAATATTAAGCGTTGTTTGGTCTTGCTGTTGCGGTGCCGTCATACGGCGTTTTAATGCTAATACACGGGCTAATAGTTCGTCAAAATCAAAAGGTTTGCATAGATAATCATCCGCTCCCATTTCTAATCCTTTGACGCGTTCAGGGACTTCGTCTAAGGCAGTTAGCATTAGCACCATAGGTGGGTTGGGGAGGGCTTTGACCGCTTCCAATATTGATAAACTATCTTGTGAACCAAATAATCTATCGAGTATCACTATTTGCGGTGAGTTTTTTTTAATAAACGGCAGGACTTCATGTAATTCATTGATGCTTGTACATTCATAGCCTTCACTGCGTAATCCCCGTGATAGAAAGTTTAACAGTGGTAGTTCGTCATCTGCGAGAAGAATATTCATCATTTGTGTCCTACCGGTAAAGAGATTGAAAATATAGACCCTTGCCCTTGGGTTGAGGTAACGCTAATACTGCCGTCATGAGCTTCGATAATGGCTTTTGCAATTGGCAACCCAAGCCCAAGCCCTTCACTGTGTTTACTAAAGCGCACAAAGCGCTCAAAAATATTATCGACTTCAGCTGCTGAGATCCCTTCGCCATAATCTTTTATAGCAATAGTGATCAATAAATCTGTTCTATGTAGGCTAATATCAATAGGTTGATTTGACTTTGAATATTTGATCGCGTTATCGCATAAAATAGCCAGTACTTGCTGGATCCGTCGTATATCTATGGTGACCAGTTGCTCATTTAGTTCTGTGCTGGCTTCGAAGGTTATAGCACGACTTGGATTGAGCTTTTGCCATTTAGCAACTTCTGATGCGATCAACGACATGATTTTGGTCGGTATAACTTCGAGATTTATTTGATTCATCTCTGCCCGTGTTAATAGTAATAAATCATCAACTAAGCGGCTTAGGCTTACAGCTTGCTCAAGTATTGATGTGAGGGTTTGGTTAAAGTCATCAACCGATACCGATTGCATTCTTAGTGTAACTTGCGCTTCACCTCTGATAATCGTCAGTGGTGTGCGCAGTTCATGTGATACATCAGCGATAAACTGGCGGCGCCGAGAGTCAGTTTTTGTGAGCAGCAGGTTGGCTTCAGTGAGCTCACTGGTGCGCTGTTTTACTTCAAGTTCTAATTGTTTTCTTGATTTTATTGCGTTTTTTTCGTGTTCTTGCAGGCGCAGTGCAAGCTGGTTTATCGATGTTGCAAGCTCTTCAAACTCATCATCTAGTTTTACTGAGATTGGCTTTTGATAGTGTCCTAACGCAATCGAGTTAGTTGCATTAGCGATTAATATCAGTGGTTGATAAAGTTGATTAAACAGCCAATAGCAGCCATATAATATTAGCGGAATTGAGAGGGCACCTAGGCCAATCGCAAACCATAAAATAGTGGTATTAAGCATCTCAATTTTTGCATTGATCGCCGCCACAACACGTGCCTGACGCGCTACTGCCGAGTTGATTGCCTCTCTAAATTGATCGTCTATGGTTACTTCAAGTAAGCGTTTTAGCTGTGCTTGCTGATTTAAAGGCGCTTTGTTATCACTGCTTACTACGGCTCTAAATTCAACAGTTATTTCATCAATGAGCCTTACAAGTTCATCGGTGTCTTCAACGCTGCCTTTAGTGAAGGATAGGCCTAATGCATTGCGTTGCTCAATCTCCAGTTTTTTGATTTGGTTAATTGATTGCTGGATCAGGTTTTGTTTTTTTCGTACATAGGCTTGGTTGGCATTTTGACCAAAAATGATTTCATCGGTTAGCTGTTTAAAAAGTCGGTAAGAAATACTCGATAGCTTTTCATGCTCAACTAATAATGACTGAGCAATATTACTTTGTAGCAGGTTTTCGCGAGTTAAATGAGCGGAAATTGCGGTGCTCAGTAGTGCCAAAAATAAAATAAAAGCAGTTGTCAGGCCAAAATAAAAAAGTTTGCGCTTATACATAGTGGTTTACTGATTTGGGACGTTTGATAAGGGTACATGGAAGGTTTTTGCTACGCAATAGACTCGTAACTAAGTACCGAGTCTAAAGCTTACGTAGATGACGATAGCTGCTAAATAAAGCTAAATAAAAGCAGGTAAATAGAGGCTGTTACCTGCTTTTATTATATCGAAAATGAATCGCTATTTTTTTAGTTCTGCGGTTTCGTCTTGCGTTTGAAAGTCTTTAAACAGGTCACCCTGCGGATCATCGGTATCAAAGACTGCATTGTTTTCTTCATATTCATCATCAATTTCATCGACCACCAACATTTGCTCGTGGGCAGTCGTTTCTTCTATTCGTGGGTCCATGGTCGCAGCCAGAGGCGAGTTGGTAACGTCTGATGTGCCTACAACGTAATCACTCGACTCCGGTTGTTCTACTTTTTGTTTCGAATTAATGTAAGTGAGTAATAAGTACATTATCACCGTTAATAATGCGATGGAGGCATAAAGGGCTTGGTGACCAAAATAGGTCATAACTTGTGCATTGGCAGTTGAACCAAGTGCTGCACCGGCTCCAAAAACAACTAATAACGCAGATGACACGCCAACGCGCTCTTCATCTTCAACGCGTGAATTAGCTAAGGCTGAGGATAATGGATATAAAGTAAAGGCGAACAACCCAAACATAAAAGTGAGTGCAAAGGCGAGTGTTTGCGTAATAGGTAGCAAAAATAAAGCCAAGCTAACTACACCAATCGCAACCGCATTGGTGCGGATCAATACGCTACGACGTATTTTATCCGACAATATCCCCATTGGCCATTGCGCGATCAGACCTGCAAAAATAGTGGCAGACATAAAAATGGCAATTTCTGACGAATTAAACCCAGATGACTTGGCAAATGTTGGTGCAAGGCCGTAAAAGCTGCCATTTATAATACCCGCAAAGTGAACAGCTGTAAGTGATTGCGGTACTTTTTTAAAGTAGTCAAACAGACTGACTTGAATTGGTTTTAATGGCTTGGGGTGAATCCTACGAGTGATTGAAATAGGAATAATGCCAATTGCCAGCGCCATGCACACTAAAAATAGTGGTGCATAGCCAAGCTCTGGGAATTCGGCTAATGCAAATTGACCTAAAATCATACCCAGATAAGAGGTGATCATATAAAACGAAAACACTCGCCCGCGAGACTCTGGTGCAGCTTGTTCGTTGAGCCAGCTTTCGAGCACCATGTAATTACACATCATACCAAGGCCTACAAATAGCCGCAGGGCTAACCATAAATAAATATTATCGCTAACGCCATGTGCTGCAACGCACGCTAAAACAGCGGCGGTACTGGCTGCAAAGGTTCTAATATGGCCGACTGATTTAATAAGGTGATAACCAAGC
This sequence comes from Pseudoalteromonas sp. SR41-4, assembly GCF_014163985.1. Lineage (NCBI taxonomy): Bacteria > Pseudomonadati > Pseudomonadota > Gammaproteobacteria > Alteromonadales > Pseudoalteromonadaceae > Pseudoalteromonas > Pseudoalteromonas sp. SR41-4. The sequence continues at coordinate 103,516 of NZ_JACJEI010000006.1, forward strand.
TTTGAGCCAAGCAACAAACCCATGTAATAACACGAGGTCATTAACCCAATCCAAAAGGTCGAGATACCATTTTTCCCTAAATAGAGGGCTAAATAGGTGGTGAGTAAACCGGTGCCAATAATTAAAAATAGATTAGCAAAATATAGTGACGGAAATGATTTCATTTAAATGCAAATAATAAGCTTTGACCAGTAGATACTAGAATAACTAGGGATGTTTTCCAAGTAGTTTAAAGTCTTCATTGGTATGCTTTAGCAATGCATTTATTAACTTTATATCGTAATAACTCCACAAATAGACAAAATCATTATTAGCCATTACCATTGTTATAAATTTACTTACGCACGCTAATTTATGTCTTTACCTTCCTGTCCTAAATGCCAATCTGACTTTGTATACCAAGATCAAACCTTGTTGATCTGCCCTGAGTGCGCTTATGAGTGGGATCCAGATGCGATACTGTTAAATGATGTGATTAGCGTAAAAGATGCCAATGGCACGCTTTTGTGCGAAGGCGATAAAGTGACTGTAGTAAAAGATTTAAAAATCAAAGGTAGCTCACAAGTGATAAAAATTGGCAGTAAAGCGGTTATACGCTGAATAAAAGATGCTAAAGATCATCAGCTCGATTGTAAGGTCGATGGCGTAGGCGAAATGATAGTGACTGCTAAATTTGTTAAAAAAGCCTGAACAGGTTTTGCACTGAGTGATTTACGAAAAAACGTGGTTTGTATAAAGTCCTTACTAAATTAGGGGAAGCAAGGACTATCGCCTTAGTTGCTTGCAACAATCATAATTACATACGCATGTTTATAACTGTTCTGCAGTACCCTCATTTGGATGTGTTGTAAATAAATTCACTTGTGCACTTGGTTGGCTGACGCTGTTTTTTTGTAAGGCAATATAGAGATCTGAATGCACGTAGATGCCGTCTTTACCGGATGTCATACCAGCAATTTCAAACCATGATAGTAATTGCCGCTTTCTGCCAGCTAGTTCTAATCGAATACCACGTTTTTTAAATATCACGTCTAAATCGGCGAGCATGGCCATGACACTTAAATCTAAATGGGTGAAGCAGGGGACTGCGTCGATAATAACGCATTGCGTGTCGTCTTTTTGCCGCGCATATTGTTCTAGCAAACGCCGTTTAAAGTAACCGGCATTAAAGTAAGTTAAAGGAGAATTAAAACGATAAATAAAGACTCCTTGTACTGACTTTGCTTTATCTGTGGCATCAAGGCTCCTAACAACGCCCTTAATATCAACACCTAATATATTGTCGGTAGGGCGCATTACGGTGCGAATAAACTGGAATAACCCCAATAGTACAGCGAGAGTGATGCCTGGTATTACGCCAATAAATAACACTGCGAATAAGGTGGCTAGCGCAAGGTAAAATGCTTGTTTGTCTTTACGCTTTAATAGCCAAATGGCTTTTAAGTCTAATAAATGGATTGAAGCAATAATAAGCACAACACCTAATGCTGCACTGGGAATAAATTCTAGGGGAGCGGTTAAAAATAGGGCGATAACAGCAATAATTCCCGCTGCGATAATCGACACTAATTGCGTTTTACCACCGGAATCATCGTTAACAGCTGTACGAGAGTCTGCACCACTGACAGCAAAACCTTGTGATAAAGCAGATCCAATGTTCGCAATACCTAACGCTCTAAACTCTTTGTCAGCATCTATGTCGTAACCATTTTTAGCTGCAAAACTGCGAGCGGTTAGCATCATACTGACAAAGCTAACTATTGCTAAGTTAAGTGCAGGCACGACAAGTTCACGAATAATACCAATATCATAAATAGGGGTGTTAAACACTGGAAGGCCACCGGTTACAGTGCCAATTGTGTTGATATCAAACTGCTTTAAATTAAAAACCCACACTAATAGGGCACCAAATGCGATAGCAAACATAGATGCTGGCCAAGTCGGTTTTAGTCGCTTCATGGCAAAAAAAACACCGAGGGTAAACAGGGCCATTAATAGAGTAGGGATGTGGGTTTGTGATAAATAAGTAGGCACACCTCCTAATCGTTCAAGTAAATATCTGTCATCGAAGGTAAAACCGAATACTTTAGAAAATTGGCTGACAATAATCGTAATTGCAACACCGTTTAATAAGCCCATTAAAATAGGCTTAGATAAGAAGTCTGCTAATACCCCTAATTTAAATCGGCTAGCAATAAAGCACCAAAAGCCGGTCATCGCGGTCATAGTTACAACGAGTTGCCAGTGTTTAACACTGTCTCCAGCTGCAAGTGGTGTCACCACCGCAGCAATAACCGCACATGTTGCAGCATCGGGTCCGACAATCAATTGTTTGGAAGTACCAAACAAGGCATATAAAATCATGGGTAATATGCATGAATATAGCCCAACAGCGGCGTTAACCCCGGTAAGTTGTGCATACGCGATAGCAACAGGTAGAGCAACGGCGGCAACGGATAATGCAGCCCTCACATCATCAGCAAACCACTTTCGTTCATAATGAAGTAAAGTGTTTAAACCCGGCATAAAATCATACAAACGCGACAGCACTAAAGTTTCCTTATTTAATCGTAAGCACACTTGGATAGTAAATTTAATATATTAACAAGTATAGCTCAGGGGTGAGGATTTTTTTAATAAATAGCAGATACTTAGGCTTAGGACTGCTTTTGATTGAGTGTTAAGTCTGATGAAAAAGTTTAAGGTTGAGCGATATTAGCTGGTTGGTGTTATCACATTGCTAATATCATACTAGATGGTGAATAAGATAAAACCAGCGCAATGGCTTTATCTTAGAGTGTGTAAATGCCTATTGGAAACTTTTAACGTGCAGAGTATTGGTGAGCCTTTAATACTTCAAGAGAGACTACTTGTAACGATTTTTCATGGGTGGCCTCAAGTATAACCGGCGGAGCTACGTTTTCAGCAACCGCATGGTGCCAGCGCACGGCACATAAACACCATTTATCACCAGCCTTTAGGCCTGCAAAATCGTACATTGGATTAGGCGTTATCAAGTCATTGCCTTGTGCTTTTGAAAACTGTAAGAATTCTTCAGTCATGATGGCACATACACTGTGGTTACCAAAATCAGATGCAGGGACATAGCAAAACCCTTCTCGAGTGTAGCCTGTATTCCCGCAGCACAAATGCAAGCGCGTACCTAATACATTTAATTGATTGCTCATAAAACTACCTTGTTATAATTTGTATTGTTTTACATTCAGTCTGCTTCAGACTATGTGAAAACGTGGTGGATGAAAAGCTTATATTGATAGATAGCATGGAGATCACAAATAACATAGCCATTAAAAATATTAAACGTCAGTTCATCAAACTAATGGCGAGGCCAAAATCAGTTCAATATTCATTTATAGTTGCTTGCTGTGTAATTATTGTGCAATTGTGTTTTAGTTGGCTTGCAATTTTTACGTTTACTGTACTAGTAAAAATTTATTATGGTAACTTGCAGCTATTATACGTTTGTCTTATATCCAGAATCTATATATATGTGAATATGGTATTTGAATAGCTTCTGATTTCAAATAAACACTTAATTGTAATTGGCAGTATAATTACAGTTTTTATAAGCTCTCGATGTATCAATACCATGGAGCTTTACATTGTTACACGTGAGGAAAAATGAGTAATCTAAGTCTGAAAAACAAGCTGTTGCTATTAGCTATTTTGCCGCTCACGCTGCTTTTAATTAGTTTAATGGCCAGCTCATATTATTTAGAGTATCAAAATCAGCAGCAAAATTTTGTATCGTTTAAAACAAAATTAATTGCTGACAAAGAAAGTTTATTAGCAACTGAGGTTGAGATAGGCCGCCAAATAATTAATTACGAACTAGCCAAGGGGACTAAAGAAGATGCAAAAAATGCATTGCGAGATCTCACTTTTGGCAAAGATGGTTACTTTTTTATCTATGATACAAAAGGCGTTAGTATTTTCCATGCTCTATTGGGTGATGCAATTGAAGGGCAAAATAAAATAGCCATGACCGATCCCAATGGTAAAAAAATAATTGTTGGATTACTTGAGCAAGCAAGACAAGGTGGCGGTGCTTTTTATTATGATTTTCAAAAGCCTAATACAACGGGGTTAGTTGAAAAAATGGGTTATGCAGCGATGGTTCCTGGTACAGATTGGATGCTAGGAACGGGCGCTTATATGGATGATATTGAAGCTGAGCTAACAAAGTACCAAGCAACAATACAAGCTCATATGAATGAAAAAGTAACGACCCTGTTATTAATTGCATTATTTTGGGTGATGTTGACGGTGTTTTTTGCCTTAATTGCGGCAAACAATATGGTAAAGCCTATCCAAAATATGGTGCAAAACTTAGATGATATAGCAAAAGGCGAAGGTGATCTGACTAAGCGCTTAGAAGTGCATAGTAATGATGAAATTGGTCAATTGGGTAATTCATTTAATGTGTTTGTTAGTAAACTACATAGCATTATCACCAATGTGGCAGATGTAACTCGTGATGTAAAAGATTCATCAAATGATATCAATACACAAACACAGTTAATTGAAAATCAGTTAGTAAACCATAATCATGAAACTGAGCTGGTAGCAACGGCGATCACCGAAATGTCAGCAACATCTCAGGAAGTCGCGCAAAATACCACACAAGTGGCGGTATCAACTCAGTCAGCCACGCAAGATGTTGCCAATGCTCAAAAATGTGTAGATGTTTCTTTAGAAGAAGTTTCAAATTTAATGAGTGAGATTAATCAAGCTGCTGAACAGGTTAATTCATTAAGTGAACAATCTAAAAAAATTAACAGTGTATTAAGTGTTATCGGTGGCATTGCTGAGCAAACTAACTTATTGGCCCTTAATGCGGCTATTGAAGCTGCAAGGGCTGGCGAGCAAGGCCGTGGTTTTGCGGTTGTAGCTGATGAAGTGAGAAGTTTAGCCAGTCGTACACAAGAGAGCACGTTAGAGATTAATGAAATGCTTAATGAGTTACATACGCTAGTCACAGCAGCGGTAAAGGCAATGTTGGCAAGCCAGCAAAGCTGCAATCGCTCAGTTGAGTCATCTCGCGCAATTTCTGAAAGTTTAGGGGCGGTAACCAGCTCGGTTACCACAATTAACGATATGAGCACGCAAATAGCTACAGCTGCCACAGAGCAAAGTAGTGTAACTGAGGAAATTAACCGTAACGTTTTTGCGATTCAAGAAATCGTTAATGAGCTAACACGTTCAATTAAAACAACCTCATCAGTTAGTCATCACTTAGCTGGTCGAGGGGAGAGTTTAGGCAATTTAGTAGGTCAGTTTAAGATCTAATATAAACAAAAAGTGGCGATATTATTGTTGATCAGTAATAAATAAAGATCAGGCTTTAAATAGCCCGATCTTTGACTTTAAATATAAATTAGTCAGTTTAAACTGAACACAAAACCGCTAGATTAGCTGCTGAGTTTGCCCGTTGACGACTCTAAGTGTGCACGCACAAACCATTGAAACTGTTCTAAATCGGCAAGTTGGCTAATTAGCATATCCTCAGATACCGGATCGAGCTCTGATAGCTTGCCAATCGCACTTCGGTGATCGCCATTAATCCCATTATATACTTTATCAAGCGCAACTAAGTGATCTTTTACCAAGCCCTTACCAATTGAGTAATCTTGCCATGAACGACGATCAACTATCGATTTTGGAGTACCAACTGGAACTCCGCCCAACGTAGCGATTCGCTCGGCGATGGTGTCGGTCATTGCTCTGATCACTTCAACCTGAGGGTCGAGCATTTCATGCACGCCAATAAAATTTGGGCCAACTACATTCCAATGAATATGTTTTAGAGTCAATTGTAAATCGATCAGTGCGACCATGCGGTTATCAAGTGTAGCAATGGTATTTTTTGCAGATTCTTCATTCATACCTGGGGCAGTAAATTCAGCGATTTTGTTTGTTTCGTTATTGTTACTCATTATTCCTCCTGATTTATAAGGAATGTTCACAGCGTCTAATAAAGTCTATGAACATGCGTTAGTTTATATAAAGCAATGGTTGTGCCGATAAAAATTGTTTTTTAAGTTGCTGATATTTAATGTTTTGTATTTTTTTCAAAGGAGGGGGATGAAAGCTTTCTTTGATATGCCATGAAAAATATGCACTTTTTTGTAAAATCTGCAAAACAAAAGGTGCTGTTACGTGTTAGCGAATTGCTTACTATTAATAATAACTGAGATGCAGGAGTGTATTGTCATTGTTGATTAATCATCACTTACATATACTCAACTCATCTTGTTATTAAAGGAGAAGTGCATGTTGAGATTTTTTTCTATCGAGCAGGGGGTGATCAAAGAGTTAGAGCCTTCATCCGATACCTCTCTTGAAGTATCAATCAGAAATGCACACTGGATTGACACAATCAACCCAACGGAAGATGAGCGAAATACGCTCGCAAAAACGCTCAATATAACTTTTCCTGAGTCAGGGGATGTGCAAGAGATTGAAGCTTCATCGCGATGTTTTATCGACAATGAAGGCTTGCATGTGCATGCATTGTTTATGTCGCCCAATGAAGGACGTTTTAATACGGTAACAGTTGCCTGTTTACTACAGGATAACTGTTTGCTGACCATTCGCGATGACGAGCTGGCTGACTTTCGATTGTTACGCTTAAGAGCACGTAAAGGTCAAGTAATGTGTGATACGCCAAAACAGTTATTGGTTACATTATTCGATCAAAAAGTCGAAAACCATGCTGATATGCTCGAGGATATGCATCATCAGTTAGAGAAGCTCAGTGCATATGTACTAGAAGAAGATGACTCTGATCTAGAAGAAGCGGTTAGTCGTATCGCGCGTTTAGAGGATGCGAATGGGAAAGTGCGTTTGTGTTTAATGGATACGCGGCGCAATATTTCGTTTTTAATACGTCGTTTAGGTGTACAAAATGAGGATCGTGAATCACTACGAGAAATTGTACTTGATATAGATACGCTAATGTCTCACTGTACCTTTTTGTTTGATAAGGTGAACTTTTTGATGGATTCAACACAAGGTTTTATTAACATTGAACAAAATCAAATTATCAAAACCTTCTCTATTGCTTCGGTGGTTTTTTTACCACCTACCGTAGTAGCCAGTGTATATGGGATGAACTTTAATATAATGCCTGAGCTGCAATGGGAATGGGGTTACCCATTTGCAATTGGCATTATGTTGCTATCGGGCTTTGCCCCTTATTTATTTTTTAAACACAAAGGCTGGCTGTAGTGTGTGCCAATGACTAGTTGGCATACACTATTATACGAGTTTATATTCATTTTATACGGATAGCGGTCTTATTATCACCTTGCATTAAGATAATAAAGCGGCCGCTAGGCGCACAAAGTCGGACGAGGTAAGTATACCCACGAGTTTATTTTTTTCAGTGGTCACAGGCATGCAACCATGGCGGTTATCAACAAAAAACCGAGCAACATCTTGCAGTGGTTGGGTTGCTAGTACAGTGGCAAAATCGGTTGCCATAATAGTGTGTATTTTCGTTTGTTTTTCCTTTCGTTCAAGTGCGCTAGGACTGTAATTAGCCATAATATTCATCACTTGGGCAATCATGATTTTTTGTGTCAACATACCCACTAGTTCGCCATTGTTATCAATTACGGGAATATGGCGGATATTTTTTTCCTTCATTAGATTATGTGCGTCGTGTAGGGTGTTTTCTGCACTTACGGCAAATGGATCTGATGTCATTAAATCTGCAACTGTTTGGCTCATTTTGGCTCCCGTGAAATCACTAACTAGAACTTTGGTTAAAAGGTTTACTAAAATAGCTACTGGAGATAGATGGATTATCCAGAGCTCATATTATTAATCATTCTAGCCTTATTTTTTCTTATTGCACTTTATCAAGATCAAGGCTTTGGTTTTTTGTATAGGAATAGTTTTTAGCTTGGTCATCAGCTGGTTTAGATTTATAGCCACTGGAGATATATTTACTCTCCGAAGCTCAGATTATTTATCTTTATGCGAAAAATTATCCCTTAGTGTACCAACCCAGTTTGAAAATTTATGTATCGCCGAGTTGCCTTTGCCCAGTAGCTCATGCATTTCTGCTTCAAAATGGGTTTGTTCTTTACTACTTGGCTCTGGTAATGGCGGTAAAATATGAGCAAAGTAGGTTTTATCAAGCAGGCGGTGTAATAACCGCTCGCCAATAAAGGGCTTGCCGCTGTTGAGCGCTCTAGCTCCTTTAATTAGGTTACGAATATCATATTGGGTTGGGCTAATGTCGGGCACTTGTTTAGGGATATTAAGTAACTTATATACCCCAATACGTGCTGTACGAATAGAGGCTTCCATCATGAATATAGATAAGTGTCAGTACTGTTTGCAAGTCTCTCCATAATTGCACGAGGCAAGCATAGTCATGTTGCAGTAGATCAAAGTTTTAGTTCGCGAGGGGTTTATAAGTTAGCTGCTGGAAATTGATTTGTTATCCGAAATTGAGGTTAACAATGGCAACTTAACCAAGTTGCCATTGTTAAGGCGTTTATTTGTTTTATTACTCACAGCATACTAAAAAGTACCGAGGCGACTAACAATACAGCCATAAAAATATTGAATGCTCGTAGGCGCTTGCGATCTTTTAGCCATACTTGTAGCTTTTGTCCGACTAACGTCCATGAGCAGACACAGGGTAAATTAACTATACCGAAAATAAGACCTACAAGTACCACTGCACCAATTCCTTTGGATGGGGCATAAACACTCACTGCACTTAATGCCATAGTCCAGGCTTTCGGGTTAACCCATTGAAATAAAGATGCTTGTACAAAAGAAAAAGGTCTAGTATCGCTATTTTTAGCACCGATAGGAGTTTTATTACTGGCAATTTTATAAGCAAGATAAAGCAAATAAGCAATGCAAAGCACTTTTAATAGCTGGTAACTCCATGGCACAAAGTCAAATAATTGCATGACACCTAAACCAACCAATACGAGCATGATCACAAAGCCAATTGTTACGCCGAGTAAATGTGGCAATGAACGTTTAAAACCAAAGTTAGCGCCTGAGTTCATTAACATCAGGTTGTTAGGACCTGGGGTGATGGAAGATACAAGTGCAAATAATGCTAATGCTGATACCAATTCAATATTCATTTATAGTTGCTCAGTTGATAATGATTGTGCAATTATATTTTGTATGGCTCGCAATTTTTGCGCTTATTAATCTATTATAAATTTACTTTAGCAACTTAATATGAAAAAAGATCGAATTAACGACAGGATATTGCAAGAATTAAAGCGCAGTGGTCGAATTGCCAACGCTGAACTTGCTGATTTGGTTGGTTTATCCCCATCAGCATGCTTGCGCCGTGTACAAGAGTTAGAAAAAGCAGGTGTGATCAAAGGCTACCGAGCAGTTATTAATAATCAAGCGTTTGGACTTGGTTTTGTCGCGTATGTGGGGGTGGGTTTAAATGAGCACTCTACGAAATCACAACGAGCTTTTGAACAAGCACTTGAGTTTATTGATGAAGTTAAAGAGTGCCATAATGTCACAGGAGCATTTGAATATTTACTTAGAGTAGAAACCGCTGATATTAAGTCTTATAAAGCATTCCATGCTGATGTTTTAGGATCAATCCCACAGGTACGAACGATCACTTCGCATGTAGTGATGGACTCACCAAAAGATGAGCGGGCGTAAATGCTAGTGCCAACGGTGCGATGCCACTTTTAATTTTATGCTGAGTCCTTGCTTGGTGGTTTATGTCACTTTATTTACCCAACAAGTAGCAGTAAACAGGCTACTTGTTGGGTTTGATATGCGCTCAATATTGAGGTTAAAGCACGTTTAATTAAAAGTAACTATCATCGCTGATACGCAGTGCCATACAATCGCTGTGGCCGTTTATAATCATGCTTTTATCAACGCGTACGCCAGCACCAGCGTATTTACCTGCTGCGGTAAAACTACATATTTGCACAAAGTAATCAGCTACTTTAGGAAGGGCAAATAACTGCTGGTATATTTGCTCTTGAGAGGCAAAATGACCCGTTGTTTTTTCTATTACGTGTTGTTGTTCATCAACGAGTTGAATATTTGCACCGCATCGACCAACAATCGGTTTAACGACATAGCCTGTTTGCAATAGTTCATCATTTAAATCAAATGCAGTATTGAGTAAAAACGGATGATTTGGAAATAAACTCCACAGTACTGGCAAAATTGCTTTATTACTGGGTATTAATGTCCACAGCGGCTCAAAAACCATCACATTTTTACGAAGTAATACATCGACCAAACGTGGGGTTTTACCAGATTGCCAGTGCGGCTCAAAATCATCGCTTTGGGATTGATCAGCCTCACACTCTAGTCTTATTTGATCAAGAGCGGTTTCCCATGACCATGTTTTCCAAACGTAACTGAGTTTTTCGCCATCAGCGTCAATAATATTACCCGCTGCGTCCCAGTGTAAATCAGTCAAACCAATGATCACTTTGCACTCAAAACCAGCGGCTTCAATAGCTTCTTTCATAAACAATGCATGGTAATGTTCTTCTGGCTCATCATCTTGCAATATATGGACAAGGCCGTTTACTTCACTTTTTCGCCATGCCCTTACTAAATCTTTAAATAAATCATGGCCGGCATCAATACCCGTTTTAACACCAAAGTGTTTGGCCCATTTACCTTGTACTTTGCCACTTTCCATATAGCACGATGCTGAATCGCAGTTGTATTCATAGACTTTCAAGCCTGCGGGAGTTAATGCAAAATCAAATCGACTGGTGATCAGTTGATTTAAGCGATTATCCCATGATTGGCGAATCTTATTGAGCACCGCATCGGGTAAATTAAACTTTTTTAATAGCTCAGGATGCTGCAGTACATAGTCTGTTGCATGCATAAACAAGCCATGTAATTCATTGGTAGCATGTTCAATAGTTTGTTGAGCGGTTTTTGAAATTGTAAAATAATGATGTTGATCAGCATTAACTGAAGTCAATTTATGCCCTTGCATCATTTCTACGTAGGCTGCTTCATCGTCATTGGCAATGTTAAGCCATGACTTAGTGGCTTGCCCATAATCAGTTGCATATTGGGCTTTTATGGCAAACAGATCAGTGTTTATTTCAGGCGTAGGTTCACTAAATTCGCTGTACTCAGTTTGTGTCATCCAGCCTAAAATAGTGGCGTCACTGTAAGAGCACTCAATCCAGTAGTCACCTTCTTTTGTGACTTTCGCTTTGAGTTCGCGACACCACTGTTGATCTTGCGGCCATAGCTGATGGGCCACGTTTTGTTCAGCAAGACGAATTTTATCCTGATGTACTTCAACCACCACCGCAACATGGCCAGTTTCTTCAAATTCACCGCCTTCTTCCCAAATGAGTAAACTTCCTACCACTGGGTGGTGTTTTGCACCATTTCGAAATGCTTGTAAAGGCAACCTGGTTTGATTGTTTATGTCACGCACTGAGCGTAGCTCAAAAATATCGTAAGCCATTGCAACATCATCAAAAATATAGCCATGATTGAGATACATCCAGCGTCGCGCAAATTCAACACATTGCCATTTATAGCCCATGTAAATACCATCGAGGTAACTACGATAGGCGCTACGGTTAGGATAAATTGTTTCGTCAGCTGTATCGTAATCAGACGAATAAACAGCAACATTACCAGGCGCATAACCTAATAATTCACCAAACTGACTGACAGGAACGCGGGATTTAATAGACAAAGTAATTCAAAATTAAGGAGTGATAATTTGCAGACTATAGGAGTGAATAAGGCCGATAGCAAGATAATAAATATAATCTTTCAGGCATTTTATATGTTGCTGCTAGATGCGTTAACCAACCGTTATTGCGTATTACAAAGAGCTCATTAATCACTTAATTATCATTTAGTTGATTTACGTCTTTATTGTCCCCATATTAACTAAAAACAGTCATTAAAGGGAAGTTATGCGTCATTATCCATTATATAAAATTGATGAAAAATGTTTACGTCGCTTAGGTCAGGGAGTTTTAAAAACTTATAATTTAAATAAAATTATAGGTTTAGATACTGAAAAAGCAATCGCTAAAGAGTGTGAAGACTTACTTGCGCTGAATGAAGATTGTAATGCAGAGCATTTTGCCGAGCTTCGTCAAAGGCGGGCAATTAGTGACAGCGTGCCAGATGATGATCTATACGCGCAAGTTGTAGAAGCTGATGATGGTAGCTTATTTATAGTCAGTGTTTGTCGTAATGATGATGACGAGACTATGTTTGAAGTGTTTAGTGAGCATCCGTTATCAGAACCATTACTTGCACAGCTGGTCCGCTATATTAGTAAGGTATTTTGCTGGTGTACGCCTAGATATATTTGTGTATGGCCAGCACCAGGATCAATACCAGCCAAACAACTGCTAAGTTTGGCCGGTAGCCGCGCTGTTGATTCATTGTTAGCAGCACAAGATCCTAAACTGACTGTTGATGAATTACTCTGTGCAGATATTGCATTGCAGCCGTTTGAACTTGATAAAGATTGGCCTTGGTATGAGCGTGACTATACTCAGTTTTTAATGCAGCATCCTGAAATGGCAACAATAGTACCAATTAGCGAAAAAGACGATATCAGCGAAGCTATTGCAGCCGGATTGTGCAGCGCGGCGTTTTATAGAGGCAAGCCACTGGGTATGATAATGGCTGAGTCGAGCGATGAGCTAGGGTTTAACGTTTTACTAATCAGTGATATTTTTATTACTGGGCAATTTAGAGGACAGGGCTTTGCATCCCCAATGCAGCGTTTATATTATCAACAGCATATGCAAGGTTTTGAATTTTTCTTTGGTTACATTCATGCTGATAATAAACCTTCGTATAACAATGCACTTAAACAAGGACGAGAGTTGCTGCGCCAAGAAGTGTACCTTCCTGCGCATTTATTTTTATAGTTGTTTTGCTATTAATTTCAAAAAAATTAATCAGCTAGAGTAAAAACTTGGTGTTGTCTTGTGGCAATATAGTGGTAATTAAGCTAGCCTTTTTATGGTTATTAGTTTTATTAAGTATGATATGAAGCCTAAACGTTTGACTCGTTATTTGCCGCTTAATTCATTAGTTATGTGCTTGGCAGCTTTGCCAAGTTTTTCATATAGTAATGAGCAAGATACTAACCTATTTGAGATCCCGCTTGAGAGCTTACTTAACATTGAAGTTGTGAGCCCTTCACAAACCGTAAAAAAGATAAGCCAAGCGCCGAATATTATTAGCTCAGTTAACGCCACTCAAATTGCAAGTATGGGCGCGCGAACGCTATCAGATATATTGAAAATGTTGCCTGGCGTACAAATACTATCGCGGCGAAATGGCCGAGACATGGTGTGGATCCGAGGCATTCCATCAGGTCGAAACAGCAAAGTAATGTTAACTATTGATGGCGTACCTCAGCGGGAAGGTTTAATTGGAGGCTGGTCTCCTGATGAACAGATACAAATAAATAATATTGAGCGAATAGAAGTTATCCGCGGACCTGGATCTGCGTTATATGGTGGTGATGCATATTCAGGTTTGATTTCTATTTTTACGAAAGCAAAAGCGCCTGAACGAACTCTCATCTCAGCAGGGGTTGCCAGTTACGATCGTAAATCAGCTACTATCAATACGGGGAAAGAGTTTGCGGGCGGAACATTTGTTTTGTCAGGGCGACTCTTAGATAGCAAAGGCTATCCTCAACAATATGACCGCAACGGTTTTGCATCAACGCATGATAATAATGTTGATGCTAAAAGTCTGGGAGTGTCTTTACGCAATGAGCAGTGGCAATTTGGTATAAATTATGATGATTACACGACAGAGTATCCTCATTACTCGTCAAATCAATATAAATCTCAACGCTATCAAACACTCAGTGCGCACATCCAAAATAAACTTAGCTTTGATAAATTATCGATAGAAAATCAATTGTATACCTACAAGGTGAAGCGCTACTTTGAACGTACGATTACCGATCTGCAGGGCAATATTGATTTTTATTCTGACTCAGACTTGGATTCCACATCAAATGGTGTGCGCAGTCAGTGGAGTTACGCGTTTAATCCAAATCACCATGCTATTGTGGGGCTGACCTTTCAACAACGTCAAGTCGGTGAATATCATGAGACGATAAAAAAACAAAACGCGGTAGAAGTTAATGAGTATGAATCAAGGGTGATTCGAGATGGTGACTTAACACCATCAAGCCATAATCGGGCTATTTACTTTCAACAAGAATCACTATTTTTTGAGCAACGCTTAGGATTGACGGTTGGTGTGCGGGTTGATGACTACCCTGAGTTCAGCTCAGAAACTTCTCCGCGGATTGCTGTGACTTATCAAGGTAATGAACAGTGGTCTGGTAAATTGATATGGGGAACGGCTTTTCGAGCGCCTACTTTTTTACAGCAATATGAAGTGCGCAGTGACAATAATATATCAGGAAATCCAAATCTAAATCCTGAACAAATAGAGACATTTGAAGGTGAGTGGGTTTATCATTTTTCAGCTAATAATAATATTACTCTGCGCGGGTTTAGCAGTTATTTGAGTGAGTTTATTCAGTCTGTAAATGGTAAGCCTTACGAAAATAGCAGTGAGCAATTACACGTTCCTGGATATGAAGTTGAGTGGAATAATCAATATTATGCAGATTGGTCTCACTTTAACCGCATTAGTACTTCATTTAATTATACCCGAGTTAATTCAGAGCAAGCGTCATTGGCAAAAGATACATTAAATTGGCTGCTGTTTATGGAGGATGAGCAATTTTCATTTTATGCGGGAATTAATTACCTTAGTCGGCGTAACCAAAGCCTAAGCTATCATACCAGTGTAAAAGTGCCAGAAATTGCACAACGAGATAATAAAGGTAGCTACTGGACTTTGGATGCTCACTTGAGTTATCGCCCTAGTAAGCAAAGTGCGTGGCAATGGACTATTGGTGTAAAAAATATGTTTGATAAACAGCATTATAACCCTACCTATGCGCCAGATAGCTACTATGACGTAAGGAAAGAGCCACAAAGTTATGAAATGAGTGTGGCATTGTCATTTTAATAGGATGACCTGCTAGGTTATTTAAAACAGTTAATGCAAAGCGGGTTATCAAGGTGCTTTTTAAATTCAATGTTTGCTGATAGCCATGTTGAAGGCTAACTTGCTTGTATGGTCCTGGGCAACACTTGTCCTGCGCATAGATATAAATATTGACTTCATCCAATATAGAATATTGCAATATCTCTCCTAAATATGCACAACTTTAGGTCTAAAAATAAATCCTAACAGAGGTAATTGTTAACTTTAGAGCGAAGTTTTTTAATTTGTTGAAATAGTTTTCCTCTTTCGTCGGTCTTTGCATGTGGGCACTAATAATCAATAATCATTTCAAGAGGTCGTGAGTAGGATGACTAAAGTTAAACGCAGTAGGTTGGGTATGCCAGCGATACTTTATCGAGGTAGCTTATTACTAGGGTCGATGGCTGTTTTTGCAACGGCGACACTTTATTTTGCAGGCGCATTTAATCGTGATGCAGTAACAGCACAAAAATTTGTTGATTTGCAGCAAGGTGACACACCACATGCCGGTTTTCGTCGTGCGCATGCTAAGGGTATATGTATAACGGGTAATTTTGAATCAACAGGGGCACTATCTTCTTACTCGGTCGCAGAGGTGTTTAAAAAGGGCAGTACGCCATTTTATGGGCGTTTCTCAATTGCAGGTAATAATCCAACCGCGCCAGATTTAAAAGCACCGGTGCGCAGTCTAGCATTTGCAGTAAACAGTGGCACAGTCGATGAATGGCGTGTTGCTATGAATACGCCTCCTGTAATGGCAGTTGCTACACCTGAGGCATTTTTTCAGCAATTGCAGGCATTATCACCGGATCCTATAACAAAACAACGAGACCCAGAAAAAATAACAGCGTTCTTTAAAGCACATCCAGAAAGTAAAGCATTTAATGATTGGAAAGCTGACTATGTGCCTGCCAATAGTTTTGCCGCTGAACGTTATCACAGTATCAATGCGTTTTATTTACATAATGAGCTAGGTGATAAACAAGCTGTGCGTTGGGTTGCGCGTCCGCACAAAGCGACAAATAATGCTGCGATGCTCAATACGTCATCGGCCAACGCACTTCAACAAGAGTTGGCATCACGTTTAGATCAAAACGCTGTTAAATTTGATTTAATTTTTACCTTAGCGGCGTCTAATGATGATGAGAATAATCCAACCATACCGTGGCCCTCAGATAGACAGACGATAAATGCTGGCACATTATCAATCGTTTCTTGGCACAACCAAGAAAACGCAGCCTGTGGCGACGCAAACTTTGATCCGTTGGTGTTACCGCAGGGTATGAGTGCGACAGCCGATCCGATTTTACGTGCGCGTGGTGCCGCGTATGCGCAGTCATATCGTCGTCGTGCAAAAGAAACATTGTTAGGTGCTAAAGTTAGCGCAACAAACGGAGGTGAATAATGTCAGCAAATAAGGGCTACTCAGCAGGCAGTCGGTTATTACATTGGGTGATGGCGCTGATGTTAATATCGATGCTATTTTTAGGGTTATCAATGGTACAAAGCTTGGCCGTTTGGCAGGTTGAGGCTGTCACCTTACATAAATCTACCGGTATTTTAGCGCTCATTTTAGTTGTGCTGAGATTAATAAATAAAGTGTACAGCTGCACGCCTACTTTACCCACTGAGTTACCTAGGTTGCAGCGGTTTGCAGCTCATATCACTCACTTTGGGCTTTATTGCGCGATGATACTGATGCCGCTATCTGGCTGGTTAATGCAAAATGCGGACGGGCGTGTGGTGCAGTTTTTTGGGTTATTTCAGTTACCTAATTTGCTTGACGCTGATATTAAATACTTTGCATTTTTCCGAGAAATGCATGGCATTGTAGCTTGGTTGTTTTTAGCAATGATTTTTATGCACATCAGTGCCGCGCTTTATCATGGTTTAATCAAACGTGATGGCGTTATGAGCGCAATGCTGACAGGCAAAAAGTAGCTGTAATAAAGCTCACTTAGGTATTCATTCCAAGAAAAAGGCCAGTTTTATTGGCCTTTATGCATTTTAGTTTATTCATAGCTGCGGGCTTTTTTGGTTTTAATTACGGCAATATAGCCGTGCCAGCTGGCATAGCTAAGTAGTGGCATAATAACTATAAAACCAGTAGCACCAGTGACAAAACCAAGGGCTACGAGTATAAAAATACATGCAGACCAAACAATCATCGCTGAAAAGTTGGTTTTAACGGCATTCATTGATGACATAACCGCGGTCATTATATCGACCCGTCTTTCCATCATAATTTGTGGAGTAAATGCTGAAATAGCAAATACAGTAACCAGCAAAATTCCGCCGATAATGGTACCTAAAGTTAAAAAAGCGGAGAGTTCTTCAAATGTAGGATTAGCATGACTGGGGTAAAGTGCATGAACTATCGCTGCCAGACGCATCCATATAATCATTATTACCATCAGTAAAATTGCAAATCCCCATTCACCGACCGGGTTTCTGAACATTGATTTTAGAGAATGGCTAAGTGTTGGTGTGTGGCCTTTTTCTAGCTCCCAAGCAACATCATAGAGACCGACCGCAAATACCGGGCCGATCAGAGCAAATGCGACACTGGCTGGTAAAACAACTAAGTAGCTGTCAGTGAACACCGCGAAATAGACAATTGCCAGCGGGATCAGAGTGAAAACAATCCCATAAATCAAGCTTAAAATAGGGGCTCTGGCCATATCTTTAAAGGCCAGTGCCAGCCAATGAAATGCTGCAAAAGTGCTGACCTTATTGCACTCTAAACAGCGCGCAAATTCGGAGTGTTTATCTATTGTGTTTGTTGACGGCATAAGGAGCTTCCTCTAAAGGCTACTCTTAAGGTTTAGAACATGTAGCCATTATTTACAAATTTTAAAGAACTTTTTAGCCTGGATTACGAGTACTAATTACTAAATTATTAAAAACTAATTAATTAGTTGATAGATTGAGTTGGGCACGCTATAGTATTTAAAACTAATTAATTAGTAGAACTTTAAAAAGGTTAAATACGATGGCTAGAAATAAATCAAATCAGCTTACCGATGGTGAGCAAAGTATTATGGAAGTGCTTTGGGAAAGTGGTGAGGCGTCTGTGCGCGATATAACAGATGAACTATCAAAGGAAAAAAAAACCGCTTATACCACAGTACAAACGTTATGTAAGATCCTTGCTGAAAAAGGCTACGCCGACTTTAGAAAAGAAGGAAAAGCGTTTATTTACACACCAAAAATTACTCAAAAAGAAGCGCGGCAAAGTGCATTAACTTCGATGCTGAATAAGTTTTTTGGTGGCTCACCTAAGGTATTGGCACAGCATTTAATGCAAGAGACTGACATTGATCTTGATGATTTAGAAGCATTACAGCGTAAAGTTGACCAAAGTAAAGATTAACAAACCTAGAAAAGGACGTCAGGACAATGATGATTGAATATACCTTATTAACAACGTTAGCATTTCATCACCTTGTTATTGGTTTTATACTTTTATTGGGACTTACGTTGATTAATAAATGTGTTCCATCGGGGGCTGAGTTGAAAAGCTGGTTGTGGATGACGACGTTAATTACCGCAACAGTCATCCCTTTTACCTTGATCACAACCGGGAATGAAAACGAAAATACAGAGATCAATACAACAGCGCAAACCATTGCTTCTCAACAAGATCCTAATGTGTTGAACACAGCTAGTACGGGTATTATTAATGAGCCGAATAACAGCTGGCACTTGCCTAGTGAAATCGTATTTAATTTTTCATTTTTGCTAAGTATAGCCGTATTAATCTGGCTTGCAGGCAGCGTTTGGCGAGTATTTACAGTATTGTCATCATATATTCAAACACGCTATTTGATAAGCTCAACAATTGAAAAAGCGCCACATTTATCTGCCCATATTGATACACAGGTTTATACTTCAACTAAAGTATCCTCTCCTTTAGTTGTAGGGTTTAAACAACCTAAAATTATTCTTCCAAAAAGCCTTACCGAGCAACTCAAGCATGAGCAATTACTGGCGATAGTGCTTCATGAAAACGCGCATATTAAACGCAAAGATAACTGGTTTGGTTTATTTCAAGAAGTCATCGCGATTCTATTTTGGTGGAGCCCGGTGATACGCATGCTTAACAAGCAAATTCATGTAGAACGCGAAATAGCCTGTGACTTACGTGCAGTAAATGAAATTAAAAATACTCAACAATATGCGCAATCACTGATTGATTGTGCAAAATTAATGGTAATGCAGCAAAGGAGTGTGCTGGCAATGGGGCTTTTTAGTAAGAAAAAAGAGCTAAATTATCGCATTGGTGCAGTGTTAGAAAATAAGCAATTTAAAAAGCCAAGTATCGCTGTAATTGCTTTGGTGTGTGCAGTGCTCGCTGCTACAACGATTCAAGCAACGCAGGCATTTTCACCCAAAATTAGTATTAAACATACCGTAGCAGATGCCCGACATTATTCACTGTTACCACAATTCGAGAGCACTTTATTAATTAATGCGGTCACGCGTAATGATATTGATGCGATACGTGTGCTGCGAAATGATGGGGTTGATATTAATGTACCAGTGATTGGTGATGGCACTGCGTTAATGATTGCCGTGAAAAAAAATAACAAAATAATGACTCAGGCATTAATTGACTTAGGCGCGGATGTAAATCAGTCATCAAGTGGTGATGGTAACCCGCTGATAGTTGCTGCGATGAATAATAACATTGAATTGGCTACGCTTTTACTTGATAACGGCGCTGATATAAATGCAATTGTACCGCGTGATGAAACGGCCCTTATAAATGCTGCATATTTTGGTTTTTACGATATGAGCCAATTATTAATATCACGGGGCGCTGATGTAAACTTAGCGGTTACTACAGGAGCATCTGATGGTTACCAGCGACGTACCCCCCTTAATCGTGCTCGCACAGAGTCAATTAAAGCGTTACTAATAGCTAATGGAGCACGCCAATGAATCACATATTACTTCACTCGCCCCCCTGAATGCGTTGTTCTAACTTGGCTGATGAGCGAATGCAAGTCAGCCTGCGTCAAATTTATTTAAATTACTTCAATTAATTATTGATTGGTTTTCCCCCTACTTTTAGTGGGTCAACCAAACTCGCTCTGAATAAAGGAAAACAGTATGTTTACTCGTTACCAAAGAACAATTATTGAACAAAATATAAGGGGGCAACATGATATTTAATACCCCCATATTCTTTTGGTTTTTTGCCATTTTTATTTTGTTTTACGGTTTTGTTTTTTTAAAACAAAAACCCAAAGTGTATTTGATTTTAGTCGGCAGCTTAGTTTTTTATGGCGCGTGGAATTATAGTTTTATTCCCTTGCTGGTGGGCAGTGGGGTAGCCGATTACTTTATTGCTCAAGCTATATATAAAGCATCAACGCAGCAACGTAAAAAGCAATGGGTTACGTTATCTGTGGTGCTTAATTTAGGGTTATTAGCGGTGTTTAAATATGCTGACTTTGTACTCAATTCTGTGTCTGAGCTGTTATCTACGCTTGGTTACAATGCCTCCATTGAGACATTAGGGTGGGTACTGCCTGTTGGTATTTCTTTTTATACTTTTCAAAGTTTAAGTTACACCATTGATGTTTACCGTGGCGATATGAAACCACGTAAAGGCTTAGTTGAATTTGTTGCTGCTTTATCGTTTTTCCCACAACTGGTTGCAGGCCCAATTCTTCGTGCAAGTCATATTTTGCCACAAATGCACGCCATCGCCTTGCCTAAGTACACTGCTGTAAAACATGGTTTTTTGCTGATCACTGTGGGGCTGATTAAAAAAACTGGTGCAGATATATTGGCTATCCCTGCACAACATGCTTTTGAGGCAAAAGGCCCCATAAGCACACTGGAGCTTTGGACTGGCGTATTGGCATTTGCAGGGCAGATATACGGTGACTTTTCGGGTTATACCGATATGGCAATTGGTATTGCGCTGATACTCGGTTTTAGTATTCCACTTAATTTTAGAGTGCCTTACTTCGCACTTTCTCCGGTTGATTTTTGGCGTCGTTGGCATATTTCACTCTCGACTTGGTTACGAGATTATTTATATATTTCATTAGGCGGGAACAGAAATAATAACCGCACCCGTAATGTGTTTTTAACTATGTTACTGGGTGGTTTATGGCATGGCGCAGCGTGGACTTTTGTTGCTTGGGGCGCATTTCATGGCGCTATTATCACTGCTACGCACTATTTAGCAGGGCTGAAAATATTTGCACGTTTTAATCAATCCAATGCACTGTTTGTAACTTTTATTAAGTGGGCCATCACGTTTTATTTAGTCCTTATAGGTTGGGTGTTTTTTGCAGCCAACGACTTAACTTCTGCCATAGATATTATTACTAATTTACATGTATTTAATTCAACAATAGCAGCTGGAAGCAACGCAATGACTATTTTTGTAATGACCAGTGTGTGGGTATTACTTGTACATATTATGGATTTTTACGTAATAAAGGGCGCTGACAAGCTGGAAAATAAACCCTGGTTATTTTGGCTGTTAATGATGTTAGGGCAAGGGGTATGTTTATTTATCGGGGAGCCAAGCAATGAGTTTATCTATTTCCAATTCTAATCATCAAGGTAGAGTAGCAATGACATCACAAAAATTATATGGAAAGTCGATTCTTGTTATTGGCTTATGCATGGCTTTCGCACTTGTCGGTATTCATCTTATTTTGCATGGGATGGGAGCAAATACTCAAGGCGCAATAGCAAGGGTTACTGAGTCACGTGTAGCTTTGCCACAAATAGTGAAAGAACCAAACGATGTTGTGATGTTTTTTGGCTCATCAATGACGCGTGCCGGATTTTCGCCACGAAAATTTGATGCTGATTTAGCGCAGCGGGGTAAGCAAGTTAAATCATTTAACTTTGGCTTTGGTGGGCTAAACCCGTACTTTCAAGATTTTTTATCACGACGTATTGCGGATGAATTTGTCAAAGAAGATCGCAAAATAAAGCTAACCATGATTGAGTTTAATCCTTTTCAAACCACGCAAACGCGCTGGAGCAGAGCGACCCCAGTTTTAGACTCATTTTTAACTTTACTCGCTAATGATCAGGAGTTAATGGTAATTGCAAAAAATGATCTTACTCGTGGCGTACGATTATTCAATATAAAATATTTGCGCGGCAATATTTCAGCTGAAATGATCACCAGTTTTTTGGGTCGAGAGATGTTTCCACCTAAATCGCATCAAACGTTTAAAGATGATGATGAAACTATTGCGCAGCGTCGCCGCTTAGGACGTTTACTCGGTGAAAAATTTGTAGAAGAATATCCTAATTATAAGGGCGCAGAATGGAGCTATGAATGGCAAGGGGGCGGTACAATCCCACAAGAGCGAACAGCAGAAACGTTAGCTATATTTAACGACTATTACCACGTTACGCAAACTGATAACGAAATGAAAAACGATCGCCTTAGTCGTATTCGCAGTGCAGATATAGAGCAGCTTCATTTTCAACCATTATTGGTTACGCATTTTATTAATATTGTAAAAAACTTTCAACGTGTATCTGAGAACGTTGAAGTGATCATGCTGCCAAAAAACAGTAAGTGGATAAAAACAACACCAGAGGCTGAAAAACGTTTAGCAGAAGTAATAGCGCAAATAGAGCAAGCCACTGGTATTAAAATGAAAAACCATCAAAATATACCGCAAATAACCCCGCAAATGTACCGTGATACCACGCATTTATCGCGTTATCGTGGCGATATTGCTTACACAGATTATCTAATAGAGCAGTATCAAAGTTTGTTTTAGTTTTTACTGCGGTTAGACTGAATAAGTTAAATGCATCAGCGGGTGAGAAAAATGACTACACGTTAACTTATCACGTTGATGTTTTTCGCCATTATTTGGTAAGAGTTGTTATTCAATATTGTTTATTTAAAAAGTTTAAAACTTAAGTCGTTGATTATTAATTGTTATTTACATGGCTTAATATTTGCTGAATGAGTGTAACTTAATTAGGAATAGACACTCATGCTATTAGATATTCAATCATTACGTCATCAATATAATAAAAGCAAAGATGCAAAATGCGCAATTAATACATTATCTTTGCAAGTTGAACCTGGGATTTTAGCCTTGTTAGGCCCTAATGGAGCTGGAAAATCTAGTTTGATGAGAATTCTGGCTACCATTACTAAGCCAACACAAGGTGTTATTTTATGGCAAGGCCAAGATATTGTTAAATCACCACAATTGTTACGCAAAGAGCTGGGCTATTTACCTCAATATTTTGGCGTGTATGAACAACTGTCGGGGTTTGAATTTTTGCAATATATGGCAGGGCTTAAAGGGCTTGAAAATGCACATGCCAATAGTGTTATTGATGATTTGCTGAATAAGCTTAATTTAACCCACGCCGCACATCAGCCGCTAAAAGGTTACTCTGGAGGCATGAAACAACGCATTGGAATTGCGCAGGCGTTATTAAATGATCCTAAATTATTGATCATTGACGAGCCGACGGTTGGTCTTGATCCGCATGAACGAGCCAACTTTAGGCAGTTATTGACTGAGCTTGCGGCGGATCGTTGCATTATATTCTCCACGCATATTGTGTCAGATGTTGAATCGATTGCGGACCGCATTGCCATTATGCGCGGTGGCACACTTATTCAATCAGTAACAGCGAATGTATTACAGCAAAAAGTGGCTGAAAAATGTTGGACATTAACGATTGAACCATCGGATCTGAAACAGATCCAGCATGAGTATATTGTTAGCCACAGCATTCGAAAAGAAGGAAAGCTTGAATTAAACCTTGTTGCGGATCATTGCCCTGATTCTAAAGCCACGGTACGGGCGGCATCACTCGAAGATGCTTACTTGTATTTTACTAGCGAGCAACCAGCACCTCGCAGCGCAGCGAGGATCGGTTAATGAAACAGATTTGGCAATGTATGGTCGCTGACTTTAAACAACGTACACGACAACAAAGTTATATGGTGACCTTGTTGGCTATGTCTGTATTAACGTTATTGTATTTTCCGTCCCCTGATGCGCAGTACCAAACACTAGTGATTAATGGCTACCGCGGCATTTATAACAGCGCGTGGATTGGTGTATGTTTAGCTATGCTAAATGTTATGTTCTTACCAATTATTTGCTTTTACTTGGTTAAAAATGCACTTGAGTTAGACAGGCAATCAAAAACGTGTGAGCTTATTGCAGCAACGTCGATTAGCAAACAGGCTTTTCTATTCGCTAAGTGGGGGGTAAATGTACTGATTTTACTTTCAATTGTATTGGCGATGTTGCTCAGTAGTGTATTGATACAGCTTTATTATGGCGAAAGCTATCAGGTTGATGTGTGGGCACTCGTTTGGCCGCAATTAGTGTTTGTTTTACCTTTGTTATTAGCAATTGCATCAATCGCTATTTTATTTGAGTCGATAACGTGGCTCAAAGGGGGGTTAGGTAATGTGGTATATTTTTTCTTGTGGGTTGGCTCGATAACGCAAAGTATTGAAGGAGTATCAGGCATTGGTGCAGAGCTTGAAAGTTTAGATATAGAGGTTGCTGCGCGTTTTCCAACAGAGCAGGGTGGTACCAATGTTGGCATAACAGCTAGTGAATCTGTAAAAACATTTGTTTGGCATGGGTTTGAGCCAAGTGCTGTGCACTTCCAAGGAATGTTGCCTTTATTGATAGTCAGCTCAATAGCTCTAAGCTTAGCATTTTTATTTTTTGATCGTTTTAGTAATGGCTCAATGAACGAGATTAAAAAGCAATGGCGAATAGTTAGCGTAATTGAAAAAGTCACAGGAATACTCGATAGAATATTTGTTGGCGCAACTAAGTCATTCGCTGTTACACGCTTATTACGATTAGAGTTTAAGTTAATGCTTAAAGGGCAAACAAATCTGTGGCTCATCGGATTGGTCATTTTGAATGTGTGCCAAGTTTTTGTTGATCAGAACCTGTTGCTGAGTCTTTTTTTACCTATGTCATTGTTGTGGTGTGTATTGGTTATATCGCCGTTAGGGCAGCTAGAGAGGCAAACAAATACTATTGAAATTATGGCTTATAGCAAGCAATCACCGCTATTACAAAGTATGGCTAGTTTCAGTGCTGGTTGGGGATTGTTAGCCTTTGCCTGTATAGGCAGTATTGCGCGGTTTTTAGTCATAGCTGAGTGGTTGTTGCTGGTGCAATTGTTTGTGGCTATTTCGTTTATGGTTTCGTTGGCCTATTTTTGCGGTACATTTACGCAGTCAAAACGAATGTTTGAAGTTGTGTTTCTAGTCATTTGGTACATAGGGCCTCTGCAAGGTGGACTATATTTAGACTTTTTAGGGGTGAACAGTCAAGCGAGTTGGGATGCAGGAATGCCTTATTACTTTTTGGGTATTGCAGTTGGGTTATTAATGCTAACGGTAAGTATTAGACAGACGCGTTGACTTCTATAGCGAGGTACTGGGAGGGTTGCAATCAATACCTTGCTTTTATTTAGCAAAAGCTGGCTTTGGGTCATTTGCGCTAAAAGCTTAAGTTATTAATTTAGTTAAATTTTTTTATAAGCAAAAGTAACTCAGCGGTTGCGCTGGCATCAGCGAGTGCTCGGTGATGGCTTGTCAGGTTTAAGTCAAAATGCGCACTGAGGTTACCTAAAGAGTATGATTTTAAACCAGGAAACGCTTTGCGAGATTCAACCACAGTACATAATTTGGGCATTTTAAAGTGGATACCTGCCATTTCACATTCTTTACGAATAAAGCCGTAATCAAAGTTTACATTGTGAGCCACAAAAATAGTGCCTTTTAGTTTATTAAGTAAAGTCTCAGCTATTTCAGTAAAGCGTGGTGCAGTTGCTACCATTGCGTCATTAATACCGGTTAAAGACACTATAAACTTAGGAATGCGCATTTGCGGGTTGATAAGTGTTGACCAAGTATCAATTACTTTGCCGTGTTGCATTTTAACTATGCCAATTTCGGTGATCCGATTGCCGCCTTTTAAACTACCAGTGGTTTCAATGTCGACCACGCTGTAAATACGATTGGGATCATTAACCCATTTTACGGCCGCAATGTGTACATTGAATCCATTATTTTTGAGGCAATCAATCGTTGTTAGCTGATTACGTCTTAATTTATCACCTGGGGCTTTTACTTCTTCAAAATGGAGTTTATTACCATTTAGCACCATCAAATCAGGGTAACCATCTTTAAGCTGCATAAAGCGCATGGTCATATTCTTTAAGTGACTTTTTAGCGCTGCTAATGAGCTATTTAAAATCAGCACTTCTAATGGTCGTAATAGCTCGCTATGCCAGCGAAACAGCCCATTAGCTTGCTCAAAATAACGGGCGGCACTTTTACAAACGTGTTTTAGTAAATCATCCGGTGTTTGCCAGTTTGCTAGTAGTGCTTCAATTTTTTGGTGTTGGGTATGATAAAAGCAGTCGGTTCTCAATGATTGTGGAAACATATCAAACTCATTGCAAGGTGGGGTGGGAGTATCTATATAAAGCTCGCGCCAAAAAACTAAACCAAAAAGGCTCTGCCAAAGCGTATTTTCGGTATAAAAAACAGTTAACCCTTGTTGAGTGTAGTGTTCTGTAACACCTTGCTCTACATCGTTTCGATAAACTTCGTCAATTTCAATAACACATTGCGTATCGGCGAGCATTGCACTTAAGCGAGAGCGAGTTTGCTTGTTAAATTTACGCATTAAAAAGTCATCAGCAAAATACAGTAAATCATCAGTGAGCGGATCTTCGATGATGGTTTCAAGCTGGATTTTTACCCACTCTTTATTACCTTGGCGGTATTGCTCGCGTATTTGTAATTCAGTTGCTTCAGCGCTATTTTCACAGGCATTTAAAAGTGTAAAACACAGCTCAATATTATATTTTTTTAGTTGTTGGTGAAGTCGTAAAAGGAGCTTGTTTTTAAGGTTGACTGCTAATGTACCTTCGGCCGGTTGATTAATAAGCTCAATAGCTAAAGCTTGATATTCGTCATCACTTTGCGCGCTTTTAAATGCCATGCGATAACGATTTAGCGCGTAGTTAGATTGCGCCTCTTCACGTGTATCAAAGCGAGCTAAACTTACTGTATGGTTTTCTCGTGTGGTTCTTAGGCCCAAATCACGCAGTACAAAGCTATTTTGATGGTTAATATCACCAGTGCTTAAGCGGCCTATGTATAGAAATTCAAAGTATTCATACACAGCAAAGCGGTTATTAATAACAAACTGGTTATAAAGGCAGGTTAAATGTTCCGGCTTAGTAGCAAAAAAATCGCAAGTCTGTGCTACCAGTTGTGCTTTAGTGACGCTTTTTTTAATACTAGGTTGGATATCGAAAGGCGCGAGTAGTGCTAGCAATACGGGTTTAGTTAGATGTGCGAGTACGTGTTGATAGTCGGTGTAATTTGGATGACTAATGAGCTGTGCTGTTTTTAGCTCTTCGAGTGCCAGTGCAGGGCTGTCTATTTCATTATAATTAAGCGTGGTGATTGCTACGAGTAAAGGTTTACGAGAATAAATGCGTGCCAGCATGCACTGGCCTTGCTCAGTAAGTCGGTTTACTTTATTAATGAAATCGACGTGTTTTTGCTCTAATAAGTGTCTGCATTGAGTGTCGATAAATGTTATTAGCTCTTTAAAGTGGGCTAAATAATATTTTTCGGGTAATTCTTTTTTCATAACACACACCGTAACTGTATAAAAAAACAGTATCTAGCATTTGCTTTAAGTAATCAAGAGTCGGTTAGTTGTTTTAGAATATCAGCCATAACTTGATTGTTATATTGATGGACGATGCGTTGACTCTTAAAAAGCTGTGGTAATTCAATTAACAAAACGACGATGATTAAAAATACGCCAAAGCTATAAATAGTGAGTATGCCAATTAGCATCAGCGTTAAATTCACCGCACCACGTTGAAATCTACCTAAGTAAAAGTGGTGTAAACCTGCGGCAAAAAACCAATTCAGTACCGCATAAGTATCAGGGTCTTTAACGAGACGCTTTTCTTGCTGGTAAAATAGTTTACGCTGTTCAGGGGACAATGCATTTACTTCTGAACGAAGCTGCTCTTCTTGAGCATTTAGTTGTTCTGATGTCATGGCATTAATAAGCCTCAAGGAAGTGGATCGGATTTTACGGTTACACAGTCGGGGTTATTGCAACGCCGTATTCTTTTTACGCCAATAAACAGACCTTTCACTAGCCCATATTTAGTAATTGCTTGATGAGTAAACTCTGAGCAGGAAGGACTGAAATTACAACTAATATTAAAATGTGCCTTAGCGCCGCCATTTTTTTGATAGCGGCGAATTGCACTAAGCGTCATTGCTTTAAGCACGGTTTCTGCCTAACGTTAAGATCACAGCTTCGCGTGACCAAAATAGCAAAAAACGTTTGCTTTCGATAACC
Organism: Pseudoalteromonas sp. SR41-4; assembly: GCF_014163985.1. Taxonomy (NCBI): domain Bacteria; kingdom Pseudomonadati; phylum Pseudomonadota; class Gammaproteobacteria; order Alteromonadales; family Pseudoalteromonadaceae; genus Pseudoalteromonas; species Pseudoalteromonas sp. SR41-4. Next base: position 132,012 of record NZ_JACJEI010000006.1, read on the forward strand.
TGAAATACCAGTTGCCAGCCATTTTGTGCTTCATCATTAAGTGTTGCTTCTAGCCTTTTAAGTGGTAACCCGCTCGAACCTAGCAGCAATGTGCCACAGCCACCCTCAACAACATGCAATACTTTATATTCATTAAAATTAGACATCGAGTTTCCTGTAGTTTGTTTTTTTGATAGATAATTCTGTGATTTTAAAAGTGATACCTGAGACTAACCAGATATGATTTTCAACCTAATATAGCTGATTTTTTTCGCATTTACTTAAAAAGCAGCTGTTTTTCGATTTTTTTCGCAACTTTTTTCTAAGCCGATTTATCAACGCTAGGACAGTTACTTAGGGTCACTTAGCTCTCTTCATTTTAGCCTATTCACAGTTTGTCAACCTTGAATTATCAGTTCCATTACTTTAACCTTTATTTTTATTGAACGTTCAATTAATAAAAATATGCCTAAAGTTGGAATGGAACCTGTCCGTCGTCAGCAGCTAATTGACGCTACTATTAGTTCGGTTGCTGAATTTGGCTTACAAGCAACAACCATTAATAGTATCAGTAAAAAAGCAGGATTATCGTCGGGCATTATTAGTCATTATTTTGGTGGTAAGCAGGGCTTGATAGAAGCCACTGTGCGTTATTTATTAACCAATCTAAAACACGAGCTGATCAAACAAGTAACGCCAACAACGACCCCTGAGCAAAGGTTAATGCTGATAATAGAAGCTAACTTTGCCAGATTACAACAGCGCAGCGATACCACTAAAACTTGGTTAAGCTTTTGGGCGCAATCGATGCACGATGTTCAGTTGCATCGCTTACAGAACGTAAATAGCCGACGACTTCTTAGTAATTTAGTCAGCTCATTTAAACAATTGATGGGTGATGATGAAGCCAAACTTGCAGCGCAATTATGTGCGGCAATGATCGATGGCTTATGGTTAAGAGCGGTACTAAGTAAGTCTGATCAAGATCAATTTGCACATTGTGAACAGCTAGCAAAAAACTTTGTATGTTCACTTATCAAACAGTATGGAGCTTAATGTGACAACACCTGTTTATCAAAACTTTATCAATGGTCACTTTTTAAAAAATCAAAGTGGCGAAACATTTGCAGTTAAAAACCCAGCAACAGATGACGTAATTTATTATGTAGAAGTGGCAGATGCGTTTATTCAAAATGCGGCTATTCAAAGTGCTAAACAAGGATTTGCTGCATGGTCAACTATGAGTCCGATTGAACGTAGTCGTATCTTACTAAAAGCGGTTGCATTATTGCGCGAGCGTAATGATTTACTTGCAAAAATAGAAGTGCTAGATACCGGTAAACCATGGCAAGAAGCCGAGTGTGTTGATGTGCAAACTGGCGCTGATGTAATCGAGTATTTTGCAGGGCTAGCACCTGCCCAAGTTGGCCAGCAGCAAATGGTTGGCGAAGATTTTTATTATACCCGTAAAGAGCCATTAGGGATTTGTGCCGGAATCGGTGCGTGGAACTACCCGCTGCAAATCGCTTGTTGGAAATCCGGCCCAGCTTTGGCTGCCGGAAATGCATTTATTTTTAAACCTTCTGAAGAAACGCCACTTGGCGCAATTAAGCTTGCCGAAATATTCATCGAAGCGGGTGTACCTGCAGGCGTGTTCAACGTGGTGCAAGGTGCAGCAGAAGTTGGCCAGTGGTTAACACAATCAGCTGATATTGAGAAAGTATCGTTTACCGGCGAAGTAGGCACAGGTAAAAAAGTAGTTGCTAGTGCTGCGGGTTCATTAAAAGATGTCACCATGGAACTTGGTGGTAAATCACCACTGCTAGTATTTGATGATGCCGATATTTCACAGGCAGTAAGTGCTGCAATGTTAGGTAATTTTTATACGCAAGGTGAAATTTGCACTAACTGCACCCGTATTTATGTTCACAAAAATGTTTATCAGCAATTTATTGATGAGCTTAAAACACGCACTGAAGAAAATATTATAGCGGGCGATCCACTCGATCCTAACGTTAACTTTGGCGCATTAATTTCCAAAAAGCATCAACAATTAGTGATGAGCTATATCGATAAAGGCATCAGCGAAGGTGCAACGTTATTAACAGGTGGTAAAACGCTTAGCCCAGCCTCTGCACCAAACGGTTACTTTGTTGCACCAACGGTATTTATTGATTGCACTGATGATATGACGATCGTCAAAGAAGAAATCTTTGGTCCCGTAATGAGCGTATTAACGTTTGATGACGAAGATGATGTAATTCACCGTGCTAACGATACTCACTTAGGCCTTGCTGCAGGCGTGTTTACCAAAGATATTAAGCGCGCACACCGTGTTATTCATCAGCTGCAAGCAGGTATTTGTTGGATCAACAGCTACGGCAATTCGCCAGCAGAAATGCCTGTGGGCGGTTATAAGCAGTCAGGTATCGGTCGTGAAAATGGCATTGAAACACTTGATCATTACACCCAAACTAAATCGATTTATGTCGGTATGACTAATATAGAGAGCCCATTTTAATGACTGCACTAACGTATGATTACATCATAGTGGGTGCAGGGTCGGCGGGCTGTGTACTGGCTAATCGTTTATCCGAAGATAGCCGCAACCGCGTTTTATTATTAGAGACTGGCGGCAGCGATAAAAGCATTTTCATTAAAATGCCTACCGCGCTATCAATTCCGATGAATTCAGATAAATACGCGTGGCAGTTTCATAGTGAAGCTGAACCGTATCTAGATGATCGTCAAATGCACTGCCCGCGTGGCAAAGTGTTAGGTGGCTCATCATCTATCAATGGCATGGTGTATGTACGTGGCCATGCTAAAGACTTTGATGAATGGCAACAACATGGTGCACAAGGGTGGGATTATCAATCCTGTTTACCGTATTTTCAAAAAGCAGAATCATTCTATTTAGGTAAAAACGACTATCGTGGTGATAGCGGCCCTTTGGGTGTGAACAACGGTAACGAAATGGCGAACCCGCTTTATAAAGCCTTTATCAAAGCGGGCCAGCAAGCCGGATATGCAGCCACTGACGATTATAACGCAGCGCAGCAAGAGGGTTTTGGTCCAATGCACATGACCGTTAAAGACGGTGTGCGCAGCTCTGCAAGTCGTGAATATTTAGACCCAGTGAAGTCACGTAGAAACTTAGTTATTGTTACTGGTGCGTTGGCTGAAAAGGTGTTGCTTGAAGGCAAAAAAGCCGTTGGTGTGCAGTACAAAGTTAATGGCGATATTGTTAAAGCAAAGGCCAGTAAAGACGTTATTTTAAGTGCCGGTCCGATTGGTTCACCGCATTTATTGCAACTTTCTGGTATTGGCGACAGCGAAATACTTAAAGCAGCGGGTATCGAGGTTAAGCACCATTTACCCGGGGTTGGGCAAAATCTGCAAGATCACTTGGAGTTTTATTTCCAGTATAAGTGTAAGCAGCCAATTACCTTAAACGGCAAGCTTGGCCTTATTTCAAAGGGCCTTATTGGCGCGCGTTGGTTATTAAACCGCAGCGGTCTTGGGGCGACTAATCATTTTGAATCTTGTGCATTTATTCGCTCAAAACCGGGGGTTGAGTGGCCTGATATTCAATATCACTTTTTACCTGCGGCAATTCGTTATGACGGTAAAAGTGCTTTTGATGGCCATGGTTTTCAGGTCCATGTAGGGCATAACAAGCCTAAAAGCCGCGGTGCAGTAACAATTAAATCGGCTGATCCAACGGTTGCACCTAAGATCCAATTTAACTATTTACAGCATCAAGATGATATTGAAGGGTTTAGAGCCTGTGTGCGTTTAACGCGTGAAATCATTGAGCAAAGTGCGTTTGATGATTACCGCGATGGCGAAATCCAACCAGGTAAAGAGATTCAAACCGATGAACAAATAGATGCTTTTGTACGTCAGGCAGTTGAGAGTGCTTACCATCCTTCATGTTCATGCAAAATGGGTGAAGATGAACTGGCAGTAGTAAACTCAAATACTCAAGTACATGGCATTGAGGGACTGCATGTGGTGGATTCATCAATCTTCCCAACGGTTCCTAACGGAAATTTAAATGCGCCAACCATTATGGTGGCAGAAAAAGCGGCTGATCTAATTTTAGGTAAGCCACCACTTAGTAAATCGCAAGCAAAGGTTGCTGTTGAATCTCAATGGCAAACTGTGCAGCGTAGTTCGGAGATCTAACCAGGCCACCTGGGGCACATTTTGTACCTTGGGGCTTGCAGTGGCGCGCATCATAAGTTGTTTGTGGTGCGTTAATGCGAGACTAAAAACACGGAGACGTAATGATGTATTTTCATTTATTTTGGGGAGGGAATTATGACCTTATGGCTTAGCGCAGGCATTATTTTCACCCTACTAGCAATTGTTGCAATTTTAGTAAAATGGGGCAATGTAAAGTGTGTTGGCGTCACACCGGTAAGAACATTTACCTTTATCGCCATCTTATTTACATCAGGCTTAGATGTTGGCTTGATCATGTTTCCACTCACTGAGTTTGCAGGTTATGCAGACATAAAAGCAAGCCCAGAGTACGCGTTTGCCAATCCACTAGCTATCGAGTTTGGTTATTGGGGCTTTCTGATCTGGGGATTCTATTTCCTTACGTGCTTTTATTTCTGTGTAATAGAACCTAAAGTGAAATTTTTCGAAATTCCTTGGGTTAAATTAATCAATAATGTAGTTATTATTGGTACTTGTGCCTTCACCGCTTTCTTATTGCTCTCTAACCTACCTTGGTATTTACCTAGTCTTGGTGATGGTGAGTCGATTATTCCGTCATTTTATTTAATTGTATTCGCAGCTATTTGCTTTGCGGTGTATTCAAGCACCGATATTAAATATGTACGTTTTCTAAGTATTTCAACTACCTGGTTATTTATAGCACTAATTGGTTTTATGTGGTTTGGCGCATTTATGGGCGAAAATGGCCAAGTGTCAGATTTTACAAATAATTTAACGTTAATTGGTAGTTACTTTGGCAATATTAATCAGTTTGTACTGCCACTCAATGATTACCATGAGTTTTATTTATTTTGGTGGTTTGCGTGGAGTATTATGATTGGTCAATTCACTTCACGTTTTGTCGGTGGATTAAAAACCTATCAAGTATTGGGGGCAATGTTAATTTTCCCTTCAATCCCAATCGCAATTTGGTTTGGCGTGCTTTATCAGTATCACGAAGCAGGCATTGATACACAAGGGATCAAAAATATAGCAATGGTATTTGTTGGCGTAGTGTTTGTGATCAACTCGCTTGATTCACTGATCCGTTTATACACCGACAATATGGGTATGACGGTTAAACGTTTAGGTAAATTTAAATATATTGCGCTAAATGTTGTCGCTCTTTCATTATTAACCCTATTATTTAAGCAGAACTTTCTACAAATCCAGTGGGTCGGAGTGTTAGTGATTGGTTTGTTCTTTGCGTGTGCAGCCTATATTGCCTATAGCAAAGTTAAAACTGTGAGTAACATTGATAGTTCGCCGAAAGACAACAAAATTGACTACACAAAAATTGAATCAGCTAGCTAGATATTAGCTTATACAGTAGCGAAGGAATTAACATGACAACACAAAAAACATTATTAGCAGTCGCATTACCGTTTGCACTTTTTTCAACCTCAGTATTGGCTGATTGGTCAGCAACCGTAACCGGCGCATCAGATTATACCTTTAATGGTGTGAGCCAAACGCAAAACGACCCAGCGTTACAAGGTAGCCTTGATTATTCATTTGGCGAGTCAGGCATGTATGCTGGCACGTGGGCGTCAAACGTTGACTTTGGTGACGACACAAATATTGAATGGGATGCTTACTTCGGTCGCTATGCGCAGTTAAATGAAGCGCTCAGTATTGATTACGGCCTTGCGTATTACAGTTACCATGGGCAAAGCAACTCAAGCGATGGTAACTACTTTGAAGCCTACACTAAATTTGGTTACGCAAGTGAGTTAGGGCAAACAGAGCTTAACTTTTGGTATAGCTGGGATTATTTTGGTACCGGCGCAGGTCATGTGATTTCTATGGTTGCACACACCATTGAACTTGCACCTAATCACGCATTGCGTGCCAGCTTTGATATTTCAAATTCACTCGATGGCGATAAGTTCGCATGGGATACCGATGGTAAATCGTATAACCACTATCGTCTTGCTTATCAAACAAGTTTAGCGGGTTTTGATATTGAGGTAGCGGGCGAGAACACCAGCCTAGATATTGATACTGCAGATGAGCGTATTGTATTGTCGATAGGCCGTACATTCTCATTATAAGTGTTTTAAATTATTTTATTTAAACAGCAAAACGGCCATTAAAAAAATGGCCGTTTTTTATTCGTTATCCTCTTCAATATACCTAAGTATATCGCCTGGTTGACACTCTAGATGCTTACATATGGCATCAAGGGTACTAAAGCGCACAGCCTTCGCTCTGCCAGCTTTTAATACTGATAAATTCTGTGGTGTAATACCAATGGCTTCAGCCAGCTCGCTTGATTTCATTTTACGTGTTGCTAGCATGACATCTAAATCTATTATTATCGGCATTAAATCACAAGCTCTTGTTCTTGTTGTAATTGGTGTGCTTGTTTCATTACCCATGCTATTACGTAAATTATAAGCCCAGCGAGTAACCCTATAATGTCGGTATCGCTGATGAATATAATACGGGTAAGCTCGTCGCTCGTTATAGTATTGATTAAGGTCACAAGCAAAGCAGGATAAATGGCAGTAATCACAAATTGTAGAAGTAACACACCACCGAGCCATGTGAAGCAACGAATGTTTTTAGCGCTAAAAAACAGTCCCTTGCGATAAAGCGAAAACAAACGAAGTAAAATAATATTTATTATGATAAATGGCAGGACTTGGATTAAACCGAGCCAAACTAAAGCATTATAGTGATTTTCTGTTAATTGTTTAGCTGCGTTGCTCCATGAGCCATTGACTTCAAGACCTATCCACATATGAGCGCTACCTTCGACGCCTAAATTTAGCTCTGAGCTAGTGAATAACACCATACTTAGGGTGATCAATATAGTGAATAAGCTGAGTAATAGTAAGGTTAAAATGATATTGCTCATCCAAATTATTTTCTTCATTGTTATAAGCTGCTTGACGTTAATTGAGTTAATAATACCTCATAATGAGGCTTTAATTCAGTTCCATTTAGCGTATCGCCATGGTGTTTTCCAGATGCGATATATAATTGCTTTTGACTGGATGCAGCATGTTTGAATAAAGACTTTGCCAATGATATTGGTGTTTGTGTATCATTTTCACCCGTTATAATTAGCAGCGGTGATTTATATTGTTTTACAATTTTAAGGTTATCAAACTCAAGTAAGCCATCAGAGTAGTTAATAGTGATAAAAGGTTTTGCGTACCAAGGAACTCTAGTGTCGGTCATTTCTTGAATATTAGTAATACTGCCTTCGAGTACTAAGCCATCAATGTTTCTTTTCGTTGTGACATAGCCTGCTATTACGCTTCCTAAAGAGTGTCCATGCAAAATAATTGGTTTGTTGTTAATGCGAGGATTCTGTTTTACGTAATCAAATATACTAAGTGCATCTTGCTTTAGGTTACTAACGGTAGGTGAGCCATCACTTTTTCCATAGCCACGATGATCAAACATCACTATATTTGTTTGTAGTGGCAATAGTGCCTCTAAGGGTTGTTTTGCAGCAATATCAACTCTGAACTGATTTCCCCCAAAGTAGACTATAGTGGCTTTAGCGTTTGCGACGGTTATAAGAGTTCCGCGAAGTTTAATGCCATCAAACGCTGTAATCTCAATAGGGTTTAAATTTGCTGTATTATTAATATTCTGGAGTGTGGTTAGATCAATCCCCTGATCTGGTTTAATAAAGTGTGACTCCTTAACTTCTATTGTTGTACATGCCGTTAGGATCAACAGGGTCATCGATAGCACGAGGTTTAAACAGAGAGCTTTCATTTTAGTTCCTTTAAGTTAAAAAACTAAGATGCCATTAAAATGAACTTTAAACAATAAAAAATTATCGTTTTTCGATAATTCAAAGTGCTGTTTATGAGTTTATTCTTCAACTGCTAGAGCTACCATGGGCAAATACTTTTAAATGGGCTGGGCGCCAATCACATGCGCTAAACTTTATTAACGACGAAGTTCAATTCAATGATTGGCCTTAATTATTATAAGTACCTAGCGGTTAAGTGATTTGCTCCCGCCATAGCTGTCGCATAGAGACTCATTAATACAAGCAGAGTTAAGCTATCACCGTGGTCAAACATATAGTTTGCTAGGCCCATATTTAATCCAAACGTTAAGCATAAAATTACACTTAGTAAGTTTATGTTTTTGCAAATATTACCGATCGCAAAGCTAAGTAGTAAACCAGCAGCACAGGCTAACGAGTAACTTAAAGCATTAATTAGTAACAACTCTTGGTTAGCAAGAGTAAGCGCAGCTGCTGTGCTAAAACACAGTAAAGCTACGAGTGCTGCTAATTTTAAAACACTGTAACTAAGTGCGACTTTTGCGCTGTAGCTAGTGTTGTAAATTGGTAGGGTAAATAACAGCTCCCATGAGTTTTGCTTTTGTACTTTGCTCCATAAACTTAATGTAACAATCGCGAATAAATTCAGCGTTAAAACAAAAATGGCCTGCTCAGTGATATTATAAAATAGATTCGCCACTACACCGAAAAAACATAAAAGTGTAATTAAAATAAGGTATTGAGAGAGTCCAGAGCCAACAAAGTAGCTAAGAGGGAATAACCCTTTATTAATTGAGCTGCCGTAATTTGATAAAAAACCACTGGGAACTGGCGACCAACCAGATTGCAGACCATTACGATAATTTAGTAATGAATCGGGGCGCCATTTGTACGCAGATGTAAAGCTTTTATGAAATAACACGATAGCAATAAAAGCAACGACGTTAACGGGTATTAGCCAAACTGGCAGTTGCTCAATAAGCACACACACTAACGTAGCTATAAAGAAGCTGAAATAGCAAACAGAGGTAAATAAATGGCTGAATGAGCGATTTAAAAACCAGATAATAATGCCAACAAGATTGGCCATCGTGAGCGTTGCTAATAGATTGATATTGCCCGCAATTATGATACTCAAGATAGAAATTAAGTTACTCAATATAATGAATACTTTACCTTGAAACATCACATGTTTACGGTAACCAACAACTAAACTCTGCCATTCAGTGGCTTGCAAGCGAATACTTTGCCAAGCTATCGCGCTGTACATACAAATAATTGAAAACATGATCATTAGTCCGATCAGATCTTCAATACCTGTAGCTATAAGGCATAGTAATGTCGTTATAATTGCAGCGATGAAATAACTGGCACAGCCGACGTCTTTTAACCAAAAACTGACAGCACCTTGATACCATGGACATTTACTGGCTTGCATCATCCATGTAACTCCACAAACAGCTGTTCAAGAGACAGTGTATTGATTGCTAGAGCACCAACAACAGTTTCACCTGTATAGCCATAAATAATGGCACAATTTTGCTGCCTGTTAAGTACCTTGTATGCACTGAGATCAATCGTCGACTCTTTAAAGCTGACTTTTCTAACGGTGTCGCGAATGACATCTAATTCGTCGAGTAAAAGTAACTCGCCTTGTTTTATAAGTGCAATGTGGCTGGCGACGCGCTCTATGTCAGAGGTGATATGTGATGAAAATAAAATTCCGGAGCCCGAATCTATTGCTAAATCGAAAAGATCACTCATAAATTCGCGTCTAGCAATTGGGTCTAAGCTCGCCACCGGCTCGTCTAAAATAAGTAGCTGGGGTCTGTAGGCCATGGCCATAATAAGGGCTAAAGTTTGACGCTGGCCGATTGAGAGATCATTAATCGCATCCTTGCTATTCAATTCAAAGCGCGCGAGCCATTTTGCTTCTAATTGCATATCCCAATTTGGGTAAAAACTGCGATGTAATGCCAAAGCGTCAGCAATTTTAAAACCTTCATAACCAAACGTTTGCTGGGCGACATAACCAATTTTTTGTTTACTGCTGGCACTTAATTGATGACTTAATTCACCTAATGCTTGTACTTCACCCTCATCAGGCTTTACTAAACCCAGCGCGCTACGTAATAAGGTTGTTTTACCTGCACCATTTTTACCTAATAAACCAATCACCATGCCAGGCTCAACATTAAGGGTGATGTTGTTTAATATCAGACGTTGGTTGTAATGTTTAGAGACATTTTTATAGCTAAGAAGTGGTTGTGTCATTGTTATAATTCCCACCGTTTTTTTATTAGTTCGGTTAAAGTCGGTTGTGGCACATCGAGTTGTTTGGCTTGCTGAATAAGTTGATCGATAGCTTTAAAAAGTAAGCTCTCTTGTTGATCGGTTTGTTGCGCTGTTTTTTGTGCGACACGGGTTGCTTGGCCACGGCGTCGTTCTAACCAACCTTGATCCACTAATTGACCAATCGCTCTGGAAACTGTCATAGGATTAACAGCAAAGTGATCCGCTATTTTTCTCACGGACGGAAGCTCTTCACCTGCAGCTATTTGCTCACCTACAATTAAACGCACAATTTGTTCATGTAATTGCTTATAAATGGGATCGCCACTATTGGGGTTGACATTAATAAATTCTAGCATTACTCTCTCTACTGTATTAATACATCAATACACCGATACACTAAGTAATAAGTTATCACATTAAGTGTAAAATGCAAACAAGGGAAAAGTGATGAAAAGCATATCAAATTGTTTTAATAGACTGATAATTAAAGTGATGATGCCAATTTTAATGGTTGCATCAACTGCGTCATACGCAGAAAATAATCAAAATAACCAACCAAAACTGACGCCATGCTATATGGAAGGGCTGTCTGATCGATTGATGTGTGGCAGTATTGCTCAACCATTGTCAGATGATCCAAGCGAAGGGGAGATTGATATCCACTTTGCAGTTATACCTGCAATCAAGCCCAGTCATCCTGATGAAGCGGTACTTGGTTTTGCCGGTGGCCCGGGACAAGGGGCTATAGATTTAGCGAGAATATTTGACCATAACTTACGTTTTGCTCGCGAAACTCGTGACATAGTCTTGGTTGACCAGCGTGGCACGGGTTATTCACATCAATTGCAATGTGAAAGTGATGACCTAAAAACCCAGTTTGCTTTTAATGATGTGATTGCCGATCTTCAAGCCATGGGAGCAGAAGATACGCAAAAATGTAAAGCAAAGCTCAATATTGATTTGAGCAATTTTACTACGCCTGTTGCGGCAAAGGATTTTGAAGCTGTGCGTGTTGCTCTTGGTTATAAAGGCTTTCATTTATATGGGGTGTCATACGGCACACGTATAGCGCAAGAATACATGCGCCAATTTCCTAATGCTGTTTTAACGAGTACCTTAGATGGCGTTGTGCCAATGCAGCAAAGTCTGGCTGCCATAGGCGGAGCGGTTGATGGTTCACTGGCTGCATTATTCAAGCGCTGCGAAACTGATGCTTTATGCGCAGCCCAATACCCTAACTTAGCAAATAACTTTAATTCATTGCTTACGAGGCTTGAACAACAGCCTGTACAAACACAGGTTAGACACCCACGCACCAATGACCTTATTGATTTTACAATCACTAAAATGAAGCTTTACAGTGCGATACGATTTGCGCTTTACGGCCATGCACAACGTGCGATTGTACCAATGGTTATTGAAAAAGCACTAAGGGGTGACTATTCACCATTGGCTGGCATGATGGCGAATGTTGATTTAACACAATCTTTAGCAATGGGTATGCATAACGCCATCGTTTGTGGTGAAGATTGGCCACGCTTAACAACGCAAACCCGCGCTCAGTACAGTAAAACTTATATGGGCAAAGCAATGATTGCGGGGTTGGATATAGCGTGCCCAATTCTGAATGTAAAAGCCGTTGACGAAACATTTTATCAGCCGCTAAAAACCAGTACGCCAACGTTACTTCTTTCTGGTGGACGCGATCCTGCTACACCTGCAAGTTGGGCCGAGCTTGCGATGGTTGAGATGACAAATGCCACCCACTTAGTTGCACCGACTGCCACCCATGGCATTGGCTCACAAACCTGTGCGCCGAAAATCATTGCCAAGTTTATCGACCAGCAAAGTATGCAAGACATTGACAAAACCTGTATTAATGATGCAAATGACAAACCGTTTTTTATGAATATTAACGGCGTAGCCGTTGCCAATAGCCACCCAGCTGATGCAGCTAACAAGGAGTAAGTGATGATTAAAGTAACCAACCTAAATAAGAAGATTGGCGATGTTAATGCGCTAAATGGTTTAAGTTTTACTGCACAGGACGGCAAGATAACTGGCCTCCTAGGGCCAAATGGCGCAGGTAAAACCACTTGTTTACGCACCGTATTTGGATTGTTAAAGGCTGATAGCGGAAATGCTGAAATTGACGGCATTGATGTTGCCAAAGAGCCGATGGTAGCAAAGCAAAAACTAGGATTGTTTCCTGATCCGTGCGGCTTGTATGAGCGATTAACACCAAGGGAATACATTACTTTTTTTGCCCAGCTCAGTGGTCTCAATGCCAGTGATGCAAAACAAGCGACAATAGATGTGATAAATAAATTAGCTATGAATGATATTGCCGATCGCCGTTGCCAAGGCTTTTCGCAAGGCCAACGGATGAAAACCGCCTTAGCACAAGCCGTGGTTCATAACCCATCAAACATTATTTTAGATGAACCAACCCGTGGGCTTGATGTAATGAGTACCCGCATATTAAGAGAGCTGTTGCTGTTATTAAAGGCGCAAGGGCACTGCGTGTTATTTTCATCGCATGTTATGCAAGAAGTTGCAGCGTTATGTGATCACGTGGTGATCATGGCCAATGGTCAAGTGATTGCACAAGGTTCAGTGGCTGAGCTGTGTGAACATGCAGGTAAAGAGACATTAGAAGAAGCATTTGTCGCCTTAATTGGTAGTGATGAGGGGATTGCAGCATGATTAATTTATTAACAGTGTTATTTAAAAAAGAAGTGATGGATGCCAGCCGTGATAAACGCTCGATAATGGCGGGGCTGTATTATGCGATAGGTGCACCAATTGGTGTGTGCTTATTAATGAGTGTTTTGCTACAGCAATTAGCATCGCCTGAAGCACTAAAAATTAATATTGAAAATAGCGATAGTGCACCAGGACTTATTGCTCACCTTAATAGTCGTGATATTTTTGCCAGTACTGATGCTAATGAGCGTAAAGATATTACTTTATCAATCAGTGATGACTATCAACAAAAAATGAGCGAAGGGCGCCCAGCTACGGTAACGCTAATTGCAGATAAATCTGATGATAAGTTGCGTAAACATATCAACCAAGTTGAAAAAGCAATAGCATTGTACAGCTCTGAAATAGCGAGCCTGAGATTAGTCTCTCGTGGTGTGGATCCGAGTTTGATGCGTGCAATCGCGATTGAAGTACATGATCAAGCTACACCTGATTCAAAAGGTGGCATGATTTTGGGTATTGTCGTATTAACACTTATTTTAGCTTTATTTTACGCGGCGATGAATTTGGCAATTGATACCAGTGCGGGTGAGCGAGAGCGTAATTCTTTATCGTTATTGTTGAGTCATCCATTACATAGTTTACATATTGTGCTTGCTAAAATAGGCGCTATCACCACGTTTTCGATGTTAGGTTTAGTGGTAATTTTAGTTGTCTCTAAGTTTTCGTATGCAATGGTGCCGTGGCAGCAAATGGGCTTTAGCATCACTATTACCCCTGCGTTTATGTTATTTAGTATCGCAATATGCCTACCTATCGCGTTGATGTCGGCAAGCTTACAAGTGTTTGTGTCTTTTATGGCTAAGTCATTTAAAGAAGCGCAATCTTACGTCACTATGGTGTTATTTATCCCAATGGCGTTAAGCATGATAACTACTTATGATATTGCGACAGATAAGGTGCAGTGGTTGCCGATAGCAGCACAGCAGTTTGCATTAATGGAATTTATTAAAGGTAATCCCATTCCTATCCCGCAGTTACTGCTATCAACAGTGATCACACTGGTATTATGTGCAGCCTTTAGTTTTTTAAGCGCGCGTATGCTGAAAAGTGAAAAAGTGGTATTTGGCTTGTAAGCTATTGAGTTGGAAATGAATCAGCGACCTAAAAGGCCGCTGATTTATTTTTGAGGGATAACTGAGCTGTTTAGAAGCAGAGTAAGTTATTAATAGCATTTTAAACAAGCAGCTTGGATAAAGTTTATAGCGTACCGTTGGATATAAACTTAGTAATTAGTTGTTGTTTCTTAAATAGAATTGCCACTGTTGCAAAGCAACACCTTGATATTAAGCCCTTATGAAACCGTAAGCTCTGCATTTTGAGGCGGTTTGGGTATCAGTGTTACGCAGCGAGATTTATAATGTCTCGCTGTACTCAGTCATGATCTGTTCAACCCAGTTAGCGATACGCTCATCACTGTGTTCGTATTGGCTGTCTTCATCAAGGGCTAAACCAACGAAGTGTTTGCCATCTTCGGTGAGTGCCTTAGAGGCTTCAAACTCATACGTGCTGTCGTTCGGCCACAATCCTAATAAAGTATATTGTTGGCTACTTATTTCATCATGTAACATACCAAGTGCATCTTGAAACCATTGACCATAACCTTGTTGATCGCCCATGCCAAATAAAGCGATGGTTTTGCCATTGAGATCAACATCTTTAATGTCGTCCCAAATCGACTCCCAATCTTCTTGTAACTCGCCAAAATCCCATGTGGAGATACCAAAGATGATAAAGTCGTAATTTTCTGCATTTTTTAATGGTTCATCTTTGATGTTATGCAGGCTGACAATGTCTTGACCGATAATATCGCGAATTTTTTCTGCTGCTATTTCTGTATAGCATGTGGTAGAACCATAAAATAAACCAATTTGCATCGTATTTATCACTGTGTATTTGCCTGATATGATAGGCTGAAGTTTACCGTAAGGTATTATTAATTGATACCTTGATAACTATGAGAATAACTGTGACCACGTTACCTGATCATGAGTCATTAGACTCAGCCATTACAGATCACGACGAACTACTCGGTAATAGTGATTATCTTGAATCTTTTTTAGATAACCTCTATTTAGAACAACACGTAAGCGATAACACTTTATCTGCGTATCGCAGCGACTTGGATAAATTTTGCCACTTTTTAAAAGGTCAAGATTTGCTCACCGTCAGTGGCCAAGATATTGAAAGCTATTTAGCGCATCGTGTTGATTTAGGTTTAAAGCCTCGCAGTACGGCGCGCAGTATTAGCGCGTTAAAGCGCTTTTACCAATACTTTGTACGTGAAAAACACATTACTGATTCGCCAATGGTAAATATTGCTCAGCCTAAAGCGGGCCTATCATTGCCGAAAACGTTGTCAGAAAATGAAGTAGAAGCACTTTTGGCGGCGCCTAATGTTGAAGAGCCGATGGGCTTGCGAGACAAAGCTATGTTAGAGCTATTATATGCAACGGGTTTACGGGTTAGCGAGTTAGTTGGGTTGCGTATTGAACAAATTAATTTGCGCCAAGCAGTGGTGTTTGTTAAAGGTAAAGGTAATAAAGAGCGTTTGGTGCCGCTTGGCGAAGAGGCTATGTATTGGCTCGAGCAATTTTTAAAAGTGGGGCGCGCGCAAATGATCAAACATGCCACTGATTTTGTGTTTCCGTCAAAGCGTGGAGTCGGTATGACTCGACAAACTTTTTGGCATCGTATTAAACACTATGCTATTTTGGCAGCAGTTGAATCGCCTTTATCGCCCCATACGTTGCGCCATGCGTTCGCAACACACTTACTAAATCATGGTGCTGACCTAAGGGTTGTACAGATGATGTTAGGGCATAGTGATTTATCAACCACACAAATTTATACCCATGTAGCTAATGAACGGTTAAAATTGGTACATCAACAACATCATCCGCGCGCTTAGTGAGAATTTTTTCGTACTTCGGCGGTCTGAGTAGTTAAGAATTATCAGGATATAAGAGAACATTATGAAAAAGTTAGTATTAGCCGGTGCGATATTAGGCACCAGTATAAGTGCGTTTGCCAATGGCGTTGCAGCCATTCCTGATGCCAACGATCCAATCGTGACTAAGTTTGCAGAGCTAGGTGTTACTGTTAAGCAAATTAGCCCAAGCCCAGTGGCTGGTTTAAAAGAGTTGATCACTGATAAAGGCGTGCTGTATGCAAGCGCAGATGGTCAATACTTAATGCAAGGCACCTTGATTGATTTAAATAACCGTAACAATCTAACCGAGCAAGCGCTTAATGGCGTTCGTAAAGAAGGCCTAGCGCAATACGAAGACTCAATGATTGTTTACAAAGCTAAAAATGAGAAACATAGCATAACTGTGTTTACTGATATTAGCTGTGGTTATTGCCGTAAGTTACACCGCGAGCTTGATGATTTACTTGATGCGGGTATTACCGTTAAGTATTTAGCGTTTCCACGTGGTGGTTTACAAGGCTCAGGCTATGCAGATCTAATGAATGTTTGGTGTGCTAAAGATCAACAAGAAGCAATGACAGCAGCAAAATCGGGCGCTGATACAAAAGTAATGGCCGGTTGTCATGCCCCAGTTGCAGAACATTATCAGCTTGGCCAAAGTTTTGGCATTAGCGGTACACCAGCAATTATTTTAGAAGATGGTACGATGATCCCAGGTTATCAGCCTGCGGCCGCATTAGCTGCTGCGTTGGACGCTAATAAATCGTCATAGTATTATGCTTTTTATAAAAAGGCCGTTAAGGCCTTTTTTTGTCTTTATTCCTTAATCTAAAAGTACCGCGCCTGCATGAAAAAATTAATTGTTGCTCGTGATCATCATGATGATTCACACCTGCCAAGTTATTTGCACCCTGTTATTAAACAAATTTATGCCAGCCGCCAAGTTAATCATGCCGATGAGCTAAATAATAGCGCAGCCACTTTACATGACTTCAAATTATTTAAAGACATAGATAAAGCCACCGCTTTACTTCAACATGCTCTGCGAGCGCAAAGTAAAGTGCTGATCGTGGGTGATTTTGATGCCGATGGCGCAACCAGCACCGCTACCTTAATGCAAGGCTTAGCGATGTTTGGTTTTGCTCATTTAGACTATTTAGTGCCAGACAGATTCAGCTTAGGCTATGGTTTAAGTCCCGCGTTGGCCGAGCAAATAGTCACTATGGCACCAGATCTAGTGATCACTGTTGATAATGGTATTTCCTGTATTGCTGGCATCGCAATTGTAAAAGCCGCGGGCATTAAAGTGCTGGTTACCGATCATCACTTGCAAGGCGAACAACTACCCAATGCTGACGCTATCGTTAACCCTAATCGCCATGATTGTGAGTTTCCATCAAAATCAATCGCAGGAGTCGGGGTTGCATTTTATTTATTGATTGCGCTTAGAAGTGCATTGCGTGATGTTGGTCATTTTGCGCAGCAACCACCGCCTAACTTAGCCGATCTGCTTGATATTGTAGCGCTAGGTACGGTTGCTGATGTGGTGGCACTGGATGCCAATAATCGCACCTTAGTTCACCAAGGTTTAGCGCGAATTCGTAGCGGCAAAACACGCCCAGGTATTACAGCGCTGATTGAGGTCGCTAATCGTAACGCAGCGCGTTTAAGCGCCAGTGATTTTGGTTTTTCGCTTGCACCACGCTTAAATGCCGCAGGACGTTTAGATGATATGAGTTTAGGCATAGCTTGCTTACTAGCTACTGATATCAATCAAGCGCGACGCATAGCCGCTGAGCTGGATAGTTTAAACCATGAGCGTCGAGAGATAGAGCAGGGCATGCAACTTGAAGCACAAGCCGTGCTAGATAAGCTCGCTTTTAGCGATGAGCAAACACCGGATGCTATCTGTTTATATCAAGAAGACTGGCATCAAGGTGTGATCGGTATTTTAGCGGGACGTTTAAAAGAGAAATACCACCGCCCAACAGTAATTTTTGCTGGTGGCGACAACGGTGAAATAAAGGGCTCTTGCCGCTCGATTGAAGGCTTGCACATGCGTGACTTGCTTGAGCGCTTAAATACCTTGCATCCACATTTGATCAGTAAATTTGGTGGTCATGCTATGGCGGCCGGTCTGAGCATTAATGAGCAGCACTTTAGTGAGTTTAAACGTGAGTTTGAGCAGGCGGTAAGTGGGCAGTTAAGTGAAGAGCATAAACGCTGTATTATCTTAACCGATGGCGAGCTTGCTGATGACTGCTTTAGCATGGAGTTTGCAAATGTACTCAAACAAGCAGGGCCATGGGGGCAGCAATTTCCAGAACCCGTGTTTGAACACACTTTTGAACTCGTACAGCAGCGCATTGTTGGTGAAAAGCACTTAAAGCTGGTATTAAAACACCGTTCAGGGCGTTTGGTTGATGCTATTGCCTTCGGTATTGATGTGCGCGAGTGGCCTGATACTGAAGCGCGCTTGGTGAAATTGGCCTATCAGCTCGATATCAATGAGTTTAGAGGTAAATTTTCATTACAGTTAATTGTCCGTGAGCTGCAAAAAGTAGCTTAAAAAATATCTATTATCGATGCATAAAGTACTAATAAAACGCACGGTTTTTTGTTAAAATCGGGCGTTTTATTATTTAAAGTGAAATTTAAATAATTATTAGCATAATTTTACCTGGCGATTAGCCGCGTAAACCAGCCATTTTGGAGTAATGTACATGTTTGAAGTGAATCCTGTGATTAATCAAATCAAGGAAATTCGCGAACGTACTGAACTGCTTCGGGGGTACCTTTGACTACGCTCTTAAACAAGAACGTTTAGAAGAAGTTAACGCCGAACTTGAAGATTCAGCCGTATGGAATGAGCCCGAGCGAGCACAAGCACTAGGTCGTGAAAAGTCAGCATTAGAAGCGGTTGTTGAAACTATCGATAATCTAGTAACTGGTACTGACGATGTTGAAGGGTTGCTTGAACTTGCAGTTGAAGCAGAAGATGAAGAGACCTTCAATGAAGCACAAAGCGAACTGACAGACCTAAACGAACAGCTTGAAGGTTTAGAATTTCGTCGCATGTTCTCTGGCGCACATGACGCAAATGATGCTTACCTTGATTTACAATCAGGCTCAGGCGGTACAGAAGCTCAAGACTGGTGTAACATGTTATTACGCATGTATTTACGCTGGGGTGAAGCCAAAGGCTTTAAAGTTGAACTGGTAGAGGCCACTGACGGTGATGTTGCCGGTATTAAAGGCGCAACCGTGCGCTTTGTTGGTGAATACGCGTATGGCTGGTTACGTACAGAAACTGGGGTTCATCGTTTAGTACGTAAAAGCCCATTTGATTCAAGTGGCCGTCGTCATACCTCGTTTGCTTCTGCATTTGTTTATCCAGAAGTTGACGATAATATTGAGATTGATATTAATCCGGCTGATTTACGTATCGACGTATACCGTGCATCAGGCGCGGGTGGTCAGCACGTAAATACCACAGAATCTGCGGTACGTATTACCCACGTACCGACAAATACGGTAGTGCAGTGTCAGAACGAACGCTCTCAACATAAAAATAAAGCACAAGCGATGAAGCAGTTAAAAGCGAAGTTATTTGAGCTTGAGCTACAGCAGCAAAATGCTGAAAAGCAAACCCAAGAAGATGCCAAATCTGACATCGGCTGGGGCAGTCAAATACGTTCATACGTACTTGATGATGCGCGCATTAAAGATTTACGTACCGGCGTTGAAAACCGTAATACCCAATCGGTACTTGACGGCAATTTAGATAAATTTATTGAAGCCAGCTTAAAATCTGGCCTATAACCACCAAGCTAAAAAAGAGCTAAAAAATGACTGATCAAATCCAAGACGAAAATAAGTTAATCGCTGAGCGTCGTGGCAAATTAGACGCTATTCGCGCCAATTGCCCTGCTAACGGTCATCCAAATCAATTCCGTCGTGAGCATTACACGGCAGACTTACAGGCCGAGTTTGGTGATAAGAGTAAAGAAGAATTAGTAGAGCTTAACCATGTTGTGTCTATCGCGGGTCGTATCCTAGCTAAACGCGGACCATTCTTTGTAATTCAAGACATGAAAGGTCGTGTGCAAGCGTATGCATCAAAAGATGTCCAAAAAGATCTGAAAGAAAAATACGGTCAATTAGACACTGGCGATATCATTGGTGTTAAAGGCGCGCTTAATAAATCAGGTAAAGGCGATTTATACGTAGAAATGACAGAGTATCAATTACTGACTAAGTCACTACGTCCACTTCCTGAAAAATTCCATGGCTTATCTGATCAAGAAACTAAATACCGCCAACGTTATGTTGATTTGATCACTAATGAAGCAACCCGTGAAACGTTCCGTATTCGTTCACAAGTAGTTGAAGGTATTCGTCGCTTCTTAGCAGATCGTGACTTTATGGAAGTTGAAACGCCAATGCTACAGGTTATCCCTGGTGGTGCATCTGCGCGTCCATTCGTGACTCATCACAATGCACTTGATATCGATATGTACTTACGTATTGCACCAGAGCTTTACTTAAAACGTTTAGTGGTAGGTGGTTTTGACCGCGTATTTGAAATTAACCGTAACTTCCGTAACGAAGGGTTATCAACGCGTCACAACCCAGAATTCACTATGATTGAATTCTACCAAGCCTACGCTGATTACATCGACCTGATGAACATCACCGAAGACATGTTGCGTACTGTTGCGACTAACGTATTGGGCAGCCCAATCGTTGTTAATACGACTAAAAACGAGAACGGCGAAGTGGTTGACTCAGTAGAGTATGACTTTGGCCAACCGTTTACCCGTTTAAGTATGGCGGATGCGATTTTAAAATATAATCCTGAGTTTGATGCTGCAGTATTCAATGATCCAGAAAATCACTTTGACGAATTAAAAGCGTACGCAAAGCAAGTGCACGTTAAAATTCCTGAAAATTGTGTGTGGGGCCCAGGTAAGTTCTTATGTGAAATCTTTGAAGAAACAGCAGAGCACATGCTTATTCAACCGACTTTCATCACCGGTTACCCGTGGGAAGTATCACCACTTGCTCGTCGTAACGATGAAAACCCATTTGTTACTGACCGTTTTGAATTCTTTGTTGGTGGCCGTGAGCTTGCAAATGGTTTCTCTGAGCTTAATGATGCACAAGATCAAGCTGAGCGCTTTACTCGCCAAGTGGAAGAAAAAGACGCCGGCGATGATGAAGCAATGCACTACGACGAAGATTACATTCGCGCGCTAGAGTATGGCCTTCCGCCTACGGCAGGTGAGGGGATTGGTATCGACCGTTTAGTGATGCTATTTACTGACTCATCAACAATTAAAGATGTTATCTTGTTCCCGCATATGCGCCCACAAGCTGACTAATGCTATGTTAGATTAAGTTGATATTATAAACGCCGCTTTAATAGCGGCGTTTTTGTGTCTGTAGCGGGTCCCGTCAATGGAAATTATACTGGCAATAATAAAATTTTAATTTTAACGTATTGAATTATGTGAAAATAAAAATTAATTATATAAAATCATCAAAATGAACAAGCATTATTTCTAAATTTAGCTAAACTATTGACTGAAAAAACAGCATAAAGCATGGTTTTTTAAACTCACGTCAATCTAAAGGACTTATATAAACGGATTTTATATGAAAGATAATAAACCTGATTCACCCTCTGAAGTACTCAGTATTGAATTACAACGAGAAACCTATTATCGAGCATGTATTGCTGAATTTCAGCAATTAGGCTACCAAGATCAATATCTCGAACAATTAACTGACGAATTAGTGCCTGTTCTCGGTGTATCCGCTGATATTAAAACCTCTTAATTTGATTAACGATTAAACAAAGTTGACTCTTTTTTGGCTGTTATGGGTGTTCTCTAACCATACAGTTACTTTAAACAAGAAAAGTGTTTGACATATTTTCTGAAATCTTTATTATACGCCCCACAAGACGGAGAGGTGGCCGAGTGGCCGAAGGCGCTCCCCTGCTAAGGGAGTATAGGGTTTGTAGCTCTATCGAGGGTTCGAATCCCTCCTTCTCCGCCATTTATTTTATAAATGGTTATCTTGTAAAGTAAAGAATGGGCGCATAGCTCAGCTGGATAGAGTACTCGGCTACGAACCGAGCGGTCGGAGGTTCGAATCCTCCTGCGCCCACCATCCTTTACACACTCTGCTTAGAGTTTAAATAAGCAAGTAAAAGTGATTGGTTTAGTAAACCAAGCGGTCGGAGGTTCACTCTTTGAAGATACGTCCTGCGCCCACCATCTTTTACACACTCTGCTTAGAGTTTAAATAAGCAAGTAAAAGTGATTGGTTTAGTAAACCAAGCGGTCGGAGGTTCACTATTTGAAGATACGTCCTGCGCCCACCATCATTTACTTATTAGTAAGAAACTCGAATTAGAGTATAAAAAAGTGGGCGCATAGCTCAGCTGGATAGAGTACTCGGCTACGAACCGAGCGGTCGGAGGTTCGAATCCTCCTGCGCCCACCACTTTTTATTTACTACTGAGAGTTATATTAGTTATTGCATACTAATATGTCAGAGAAGACATTAAAATCAAAATAGAATGTGGGCGCATAGCTCAGCTGGATAGAGTACTCGGCTACGAACCGAGCGGTCGGAGGTTCGAATCCTCCTGCGCCCACCACTTTCTATTAGTGTTAATTTATAAAGAGCCCGACACATGGTCGGTTTTTTTATTTTTAAAATTCGTAATAAGCTTTGTTATTAATTAGCTTAATGCGTCAGTCAAAGTAAGACTTTAAAATCAAAATAGAATGTGGGCGCATAGCTCAGCTGGATAGAGTACTCGGCTACGAACCGAGCGGTCGGAGGTTCGAATCCTCCTGCGCCCACCACTTTCTATTTAAAGGTAACCGACGAGAGTCGGTTTTTTTATGCCTGAAATTTGCCTCATACTTAAAAGTATAAAACCACCAACCGATCGGTCAGAGGTTCACTCTTTGAAGATACGTCCTGCGCTCACCACTTTCTATTACTATTAAAGTTAATAGAAGATAACCGACGAGCGTCGGTTTTTTTATGCCTGAAATTTAATAGATCAAGTGTCAATGAGGTTTGCTTTGAGATATGACAATTGTATGAACTTTTTATGGAGGCCGTTTTTATAGGATAATTTCATTTATTATATGCCTGTTATTTTATCTCATAATGAGTTTTACGATGATCTCTAGAAGACAATTTATTATTAGTGCCGGTACACTCGCTTTTATGGGGCTTTCTCGTAGTACTTTTGGCAAAGTACCATTTCTTGACGTGAGTGAGCATTTAAGTGCCTATGGTCCGTTAGTGACTGATCCTAATAAGTTACTCGATTTACCAGCAGGGTTTAGCTATCAAGTTCTATCAAAACTGGGTGATAAAATGGATGATGGCTTTACAGTGCCAGATAAAGCCGATGGTATGGGCTGTATTGCCCTTGATGATGAGCGGGTTGCATTAGTCAGAAACCATGAATTAAAACCAACTGATTTAGCAAAAGCAGATGTTAGCTTACAAACGCATAAAACGTCATTTGCTTATGACACTACTGCGCAAGGTGTTGCTTTGCCAGGAGGCACAAGTCATATTATTTATAATTTAAAAACCGGTAAAAAAGAGCAAGAATATTTGTCACTCACTGGCACGATCCGCAATTGTGCAGGTGGTATTACCCCATGGGGTAGTTGGCTTACTTGCGAAGAGACTGTTCTGACTAAAGCGGATGGCTTTAATAAAGATCACGGCTATATTTTTGAGATACCAGCCAACGCTAAAGGACTAGTAAACCCTGAGCCTCTCAAGGCAATGGGGCGGTTTAACCACGAAGCAGCTGCTGTTGATCCAACAACCGGTATTGTTTATCTGACAGAAGATAAAGGCGATAGTTTATTTTATCGTTTTATTCCTAATGAATACGGTAAGTTGAGTAAAGGCGGTAAACTTCAAGCTATGATGATTAAAGCACAGCCACAGTTTGATACTCGTAATTGGGTTACAGGGGTCATGCCTTTACAACACAATATGGCCGTTGAATGGGTTGATTTGGCGCAACCTGAAAGTCCAAAAGACGATTTAAGAATACGCGGTCACAAACAAGGCGCTGCACTTTTCGCTCGTGGTGAAGGGATACATTGGGGTGAAAAAGAACTTTATTTTTGTTGCACTAATGGTGGTCAAAAGCAGCTTGGTCAAGTGATGAAGTATCAACCATCAGCATTTGAAGGAACAGATAAAGAGCATCTAGCTCCAGGACACGTTCAACTATTTGTAGAAAGCACAGATAAGTCGTTATTTAACTTTGGTGATAATCTCACTGTTGCACCTAACGGGCACTTGATCGTTTGTGAAGATCAGTATACCGACGTGGTTGATAACCATTTACGTGGCGTAACACCTAGTGGTGATGTATATAATTTTGCCCGCTTAACAGCGCAAACCGAGTTGGCGGGAGCTTGTTTTTCTGCTGATGGCAACACCTTATTTGTTAATGTGTATTCACCAACAAAAACATTAGCGATCACAGGACCATGGCAGAGTTTTAAAGGCTAACTGGTGATTATTTAATGCTTATATACAAGTGCACTATGGCTATTTAGTAGTGCTAAGTGAGTTAATTTAAAATGCAGCCTTGCTGATCCGCTTCATACCTTAAAGTATAAACCGGATCAGCAAAGTGTTTAGCTCAATTATTAGTAACAATAACCAAACTAAAATAACAGGCTGAAGTTTAGGCGCAGGGTACGCGGCTCAATCGGGTGGAAGTGATGATCTTCAACGCCTTCAATAGGTTCGCCAGCTAAGCGTGACGTGTAAAAGTAGTCAATATCGTGATCCGTACTATCAAATATATTTAATAGCTCAAGGCCCACTTTCCAATGCGTTTGTTGATAACTTACTAAACCATTTACGACTGTAAGCGGCTCTGAGCGTTTATCGCCATCACTACTGAGTATACGTTTGCCAATGTGGCGTACGCGCAGTGAAGACTGCCACTGCTGGGTAATATGCCAATTAATGCCAGTACTGGCAACCACAGGCACTGCGCCTTCAATTCGATCGTCATTTGAATCGATATCTAAGCGTGAATGTGTAAATGAGGCCTCGGCGTCTAAACTCAAGGCATCATTAAGCCAATAATACGCACTGAGCTCTAAACCGTAACGTTTTGATGCATCACTGGCTTCAGTGTTACCCGCATCACCCACAAATAATAATTCAGAATCTAAGCTTAGCCACCATAATGCCGCTGATAAATTAAACCGTTGTTGATCAAAGTAGCGTAAACCCAGCTCTGCGCCATTGCTTTGCACCAGTAAATCAACCTTATCAGCAGACTCAAGTGTCACAGGATCTTGTTTAATGGTCGCTCCACGCGCATCATTTGAATGATACGACTGCCCCCAGTTGGCATAACCGGCTAGGTTGTCATTAAACAGGTAATTTAAGCTGGCTTTAAAGCTAACCAAATCATCATCTGCACTGCCTGAATTAATACTGTTATTGCTATCAACATCTGCGTCAAAGTAATCATAACGCACGCCAAATGTTGCTTCGAGTGCTTGGCTTAAATTTACTTGTGATTGCCAATAGGCTGAGTAGCTGGCTTCGTCTACAGCATCTTCACGCACAGTACTTAAGCGTTGGCGCTGCTTGGTATTGTATAAACCAACTTGATCAATATCATCGCGGCGATATTCCACACCAGTTGTATGCTGGATTAGCATATCTGCAAGAGTATCAGCAAATTGATAACTCAGTGCACCACCACTAATTGTCCGGCTATCGACTTGTTGGAACTGATCGCCATTAATAGGATCATTTAAAAAGTAAGAGAAGTTAGAAAACAAGTCCATGTCGTAGTTGATCACATAGGCATTGGCTTTAATGTGCTGGCCTTGCCAGTTTGCCGATAAACTATAGCGACTAGAGCTGCCGCCTACGGTCGTATCGAGTGAACCTAGCGCACTGATAATACCTTGGTCTACAGCCCGTTGTGGAATTTGATCAGCGGAATTCCAGCTGTTGTCATAAGCCATTGCCGTGACAGATAAATTGCCATCCCATGCTTTACCTACATAGCGTACTAGGGCATTTTTTTTATCTACATCTTCATTGATATCTTGCCAAGGGCCATCATAACCTTGCCACTCACCGGCAATAATAATTTTCCCGTTAGCAATCCCAATTGAGCCTAATGCCATCACGCGTTGGTAATTGTCTTTGCCAATTGTAAAGTCAAGTTGTTGATGTTTTGGGTTATCAGCTAGATTAAAATCAGCACTGCCAGCGGTCGAAAAGTCACCTTGAGCGGCGCCATACGCGCCTTTTTGATAATCTATAGTCGAAATTGTTTCAGGAATAATAAAGTTAAGGTCGGTGTAGCCTTGACCATGCCCATGGCTACGCATATTAATTGGCATACCATCAATGCTGGTGGCAAAGTCAGTACCATGGTCGAGATTAAAACCGCGGATAAAATATTGATTAGCTTTACCTGAGCCGCTGTGCTGTGTGACGGCCATACCTGGGATCAGTTCTAGCATTTCTGCGCTACGTAACATTGGACGGTTTTCTATTTCACCTTGGCCAATTACGCCACTTGATGCACTAATAGCCTCACCAATAAGTCCCGTGCGGTGTCCGTATATGGTAATTTCTTCAATGTTTGCAAGTACATTGGTAGAGCAAAGTAAGCTACCAGATAGAATTAAAAAAGTGCGCATTATCATTTCCTTATAAATAGATCGAAGTGTTTATATTTAATACTAGTACGTTTTAAGATGTTAATCGGATGCAAATATTTGCTTGCTGTGGAAAATATGTTATTTTCAATAAAATATTCCAAAAATAAAAATCATAAGGAATTTAATTTTGATTGTAATGAAACTGAAAAAAGCGGGGCTGAATGTTTTCAGTGTGAGCTTAGTAACTGGGCTTTTTGGCTGTCAGAGTCAGCCACAGCAAGAGACTGTTGCATCGTTACAAGAGCAACATAAGACGTTCTATCAACAGGTGATGTTGGCTGCGCCTGTCTTACCGGCTGATTTAACAAATATTCCTATGCAGGCGCATTTAGTTGCTAATCGTGTTGCGCAATCGCACTATAAAACGGCGGCGCAGGTTAATTACAGTCAGTTAGGGTGGCAGCAACGCGTGGCAGCAGATTGGCACTATTTTGATATTCCGACATCGCAGGGTAAGTTGTTAGTAATTGATTACCAACAGCAAGGTAACCAACTAGCGTATCGTTATTTAGCAAATGGTACCCAGAATGATTTATATGAGCCATGGAGTTCATCTAAAATTCAAGCTTTTAGCGGTGCAATTGCAAAAGTACGGCAAATAAACCCAGAGCTTGGTGCAGATGCGCTAATAGGTGATAGCAATGTTGCTGATTTGATCACTAGTATTAATAGCTACGAGCATTTTGGCAGCGCTGATGGAAACTCTAATGCAATAGCGAGCTACTTTATTAATGTTGCTGGGCGTGATTATTTAAGTAATTTATTTGCAGATAATTGGCTAAAGCTTAATGATTCTCGCATTATGTTTAAAGGTGCTTATGCTACAGAGATTTTTACTCCTAGCACGATTCGTTGGCAAAGTACTGATAGTGATGTTATTGCTAGCAATATCGCTTATTTTACTGTTAATACCGATGATCCTGCTTATTTAGACTACCGGTGTGATGGCTGTGGTTTAACCGGTAATAAAGCCATGACAACTTTGGCTCAAGCTGAGTGGTTAAAACGTTTAGCAAGCCACACTCGAGAGCCCTTAACTCAGCAGCCTTTACTACAAGCACAAGACATTGATGTACTATTTAATGGCACCGGCAATACGGATGAAACCGCTAAAGTGGGTGGTATGATGCAAGGGCTCAGTCAAATGATCACTGACTCTTTAGCGCAAGCGCTTGCACCAGACGATACTCGCCCAGCAAAACAAATTTTAGACGAGTTAACGCAGGGGCAATGGCGAGTTTGGCAAAAAATAGGTTGGGGTCCAAGCGAAACACGCTCAACCACAGAAACTGTCATGTTGGCTCATGTTTACTTACCGTTTATTCAAGGTGGACGCGAATTTACCTTAGCGGCACAAAATAGTGTGCCAGGTGCAAGTGAAAAAAATTTAGCCGTGGTTGGCTTAAAAATGCAGGCTAATTTTACGCATGCATTTAAACAGCTACTGATACCGCAAAAGCAATAATAAGTAGCACACAGCACGACTTACCAAGCAAATTGATAATAGGGAACCCACGAATGCGACATACATTTATCGCCCTGAGTATTTCATTAGCAAGTATTATTACCATGGCACCCGTCATTGCGGCGGATAACACGTGGCAATCAGATGTCATCGGCGTCACTCAATCTCAATTAACCCCGCAGCACTGGTTAAGCCAAGTGACAGATAAAACTCTGATGAGTGCAGCGCAAATCGCGGCATTTAATAAACAATTGATTGCTGACAATGAACATATTGTCGATCCACTCGATTTTGCCTCTCAGCTAACTCGTGAGCAGTTAAAGGCATATATACTCAGTATTAGTGCGATACCAAAAAGCCCGCGTTTTTACCCTAATGGCGTGGCATTAAGTAATAAGCATTTTGCAAAATATCTAGCCAATTTGAATTTAGACGCTGTGACAGATAATAATCAAGTTAGTTATGCCATGGTGGTAAAGCGCTCAGTCCTGCGTACTTTTCCAACGTCGGACCGAGTATTAAATAGTGGCTTAGATAATGACTTAGATCGTTTTCAAGAAAGCGGATTGTTCCCCGGTGATACAGTGGCTATTTTGCATGAAAGTGCCGATAAGAAATGGTTACTTGTGCGCGCTTATAACTATCTAGCATGGGCGCCCAAAGCTGATATTGCGATATCGAATAAAAGCACACTTCGTGAATTTAAAAATAACGATGACTTTTTATTGATAACTGGCGCAAAAGTAAATACCGCTTACGTGCCTAATGATACCACTACATCGCAAGTGCAATTGGACATGGGCGTTCGTCTGCCTTTAATGCCGGCAGATAAAACCCCTCATTTATTAAATGGCCAAAACACCTACGCTAATTATGTTGTGCAACTGCCAACCCGCGGGGAACAAGGTCAGTTAGTTATTAAGCCTGCCTTGATCAGTCGCAGCAGTGATGTGCATTTAGGGTATTTACCTTACACCCAACAGCATTTGATAAAACAAGGGTTTAAATTTTTAGGCGAACGCTACGGTTGGGGACACGACTATAATGGCCGTGACTGCACTGGTTTTGTTGGCGAAATATATAAATCATTTGGTCTATTAATGCCGCGTAATTCAGGTCAGCAGGGGAAGGGGGAGTATGGTACTAATCACCGTTTTGATAAAACCAGCAATGAAAGCGATAAATTAGCGGTAGTTAATAACATGCAAGTGGGCGATTTAATTTATATACCAGGCCATGTAATGATGTACTTAGGTGAACAAGACGGTCAACCGTATGTGATCCATGATGTTAAAGGGTTGGGTTATAACAAGGCTGATGGTAGTTTTTATTCAAGTTCACTTAATGGGGTATCGGTAACGCCTTTATTGCCACTGCGTTTATCGCAAACTCAGAGCTATTTAGACCGTACTTATAATATTAAGCGTATTCGCTAGGAGTTAAAAATGAAGATTACGGCGATACGTTTTGCCAAACTTAAAGTGCCACTAGTTACGCCGTTCAAAACAGCGCTGCGTGAAGTGAGCTATATTGAAGACTTAGTGGTGTTAATTGAAACCGATAAAGGCGAAATTGGCTATGGTGCTGCGGCGTCTACGCCAGTAATAACCGGCGATACTCACCAAAGTATCCTTAGCGTTATTAAACAATTTATAGCGCCAAAACTAATTGGTATGGAAATCGAAAACCTCAATCAAATTTGCCAAGTGATCCAATCAAGTGTGGTGGCAAATTACAGCGCTAAAGCCGCACTCGAGCTGGCTGTGTATGACTTGTGGGGTAAATTATATCAAGCGCCGCTGTATAAATTGCTCGGCGGTGGTAGTCAAACATTACGAACTGATATCACTATTAGCGTTGATAATATTGATAAAATGCTCAGTGATTGTGCTGTGGCTGTAGCGCAAGGTTTTGATATTTTAAAAGTAAAAATTGGCA
This sequence comes from Pseudoalteromonas sp. SR41-4, assembly GCF_014163985.1. NCBI lineage: Bacteria > Pseudomonadati > Pseudomonadota > Gammaproteobacteria > Alteromonadales > Pseudoalteromonadaceae > Pseudoalteromonas > Pseudoalteromonas sp. SR41-4. Next base: position 162,143 of record NZ_JACJEI010000006.1, read on the forward strand.
ATGATTTACAGCAAGATATCGAACGAGTGAAGGCGATTTATCAAGGTTTTGGCCAGCAAACGCAAATTCGTTTGGATGTAAATCAGGGCTGGAATGCTAAACAAACGGTGTTTGCTTTACGGCAATTAGAAAGCCACAATGTTGAATTAGAACTTGTTGAACAGCCAGTGAAAAGTGATGATTTTAAAGGTTTAAAGTATATTACTGAGCGGGTAAATACGCCGATCATGGCTGACGAAAGTGCCTTTTCGCCCAAGCAAGTAATTCAATTATTAGAGCAAAATGCTGTTGATATTATCAATATCAAAGTCATGAAAACGGGTGGCTTAAGTCGTGCTATTGAAATTGCCAATATTACTGCACAGTATCAAGCTGATTGTATGATCGGTTGCATGTTAGAAGGCAGTATTGCCGTTGCAGGTGCTGCGCATTTAGCGTCTGCAAAAGCCCAGCAGATCAGTAAAATAGACTTAGACGGTCCAGCGCTTGGCCAATATGATCCGGTGCAAGGCGGTGTGGAATTTAATGGCCCAGCGATCACGTTAAGTGATGGTCCTGGCTTGGGGATTAAAAGTATCGACACATTACAACCGATAAACGATGGAATTTGGCCGTTATGAAAAAAATAATAATAACATTAATCACCACAGCAGCCCTCAGCGGCTGTGCAAATAGTGCAAGTACATCAGCAGCTGCAAGTGCTGCAGTTATCCCACAGCAAAGCCAACAGTTAGTGGTGGTGGTTGCAGATGATTGGCAAGCCATTGCCGCACAATTGTATCGATTTGAGCGTGTTGCAGGACAATGGCAACAACAAGGCCAAGGTCACAGTGTGGTACTTGGGCGCACCGGTCTTGCGTGGGGTATTGGTTTACACCCAGCTCAAGCGGGCGAACAAAAACAAGAAGGCGATGGTAAAGCTCCCGCTGGTATTTTTGAACTCGGCACCGCGTTTGGTTATTTAGATTCATTAAAAACCAATATGACCTACCAAGGCATGACTGCTGACGACTATTGTGTTGATGTCAAAGGTTCGCCATTTTATAACCAGCTAGTTAATAAGTCAGTGGTAGGAGAGGCTGCTGTCAAAGACTCGTCAGAGTGGATGCGCCGTGATATTTACAGCCAAGATAACCTTTACAAAAAAGGCTTAGTGGTTAAGCACAATAGTCAAAATGTTGATGGTGCAGGCAGTTGTATTTTTATGCATTTATGGCGCGCAGAAAATAAACCAACTGCCGGTTGTACTGCAATGACTGAGCAGAATATGGATACCTTGTTAGCTTGGTTAGATGAACAGAAAAAACCATTGTTAGTGAGCTTACCTAGCGAACAATATCAACAAAAACAATTGCTTTGGAAGTTACCAGCGATTAAATAATACGTGTACAGCCACGCGATCACGTGGCTTTACAAAGTAAATAATAAAATTGTTTTCTTTTTATTAATTTAATGGAATAATATATTCCATTGATTGGTTTGAAATTGGGATAATAAATGAGTGCACAATACACCTTGCTAGATTGGCTCGTATTCGCAAGCTACGGAGCAATTTTATTACTCAGTGGTTGGTGGTTTAATCGTAAGCGCGCCAACTCAAGTAAAGACTTCTTTTTAGGCGGTAATAGTATGCCGACCTGGATGGTGGCTATTTCGGTATTAGCTACTTCACAGTCTGCTGCCACTTTTATTGGTGGACCTGATCAGGGTTATCAAGGTGATTTATCGTATTTAGCGACGAACATTGGCGCATTCATAGCTGCATTTATTGTTTCTATTTTTCTGATCCCTAAGTTTTATCAACAAAAAGTGTACACCGTTTATGAACTGCTTGAAAAGCGCATAGGGCCAAAAGCTAAACGCCGCAGCGGCTTAATGTATTTATTTGGCCGAGTGTTTGCCAGTGGCGCACGTCTATATATGGCCGCGATTGCAGTAGCGATGATTTTATACGGTAATATAGCCGCAGAAAGTGTGATTATAGCGACTTTGCTATTAGCACTTGTGGGTTTGTTGTATACCGTATTTGGTGGTATTCGCAGTGTAATTTATTCTGATGTGCTGCAAAGTGTCGTATATGTCAGTGCTGCGATTGCCGTTATCTGGTGTTTGTTGGTACTGATCCCCGCTGATTTTTCAACTATTTTAGCAACCTTAAATGAGCCAACCCCCGGTGCTGATTCAAAGCTGGCAATTTTCAAATTTGATTTAGATTTTGGCCCAAGTGGAGTGTTCAATATGGCGTCGGTATTAACCGGCTTTGTGTTACTTAACATTGCCGCCTTTGGTCTTGATCAAGATATGACACAGCGTCTACTGACGTGTAAGAGTGACAAAGAAGGCAGTAAAGCATTACTACTTTCTATCGTGATGGTTATTCCCGTGATGTTGGTATTTATCTTTATTGGTTTATTACTTTATATCGTTTATCAGCAGCCAGCATTAATGAACAGTGACGGTGCGCAAGTCGTACAAGAATTTAATGGTGAAAAAATCACTATTTTTATGTACTACGTACTTAATGAGGCCCCTGCTGGTGTTAAAGGTTTAGTTAGCGTCGGTATCATTGCCGCGGCCATTTCAACATTAAACTCCGGTTTAAGCTCGATGTCGTCGGTCATTGTACAAGATTTATATCGACCTTATTTAGCAGCTAAAAATAAGCAAGTTGCCGATAACCATTTTGTTAAAGCTGGGCGTATTGGCATGGCGGTTGTGAGCCTATCATTAGCATTAATGGCCATAGTTTGTTATTTCTGGCAGCAATACAGTGATATGCCGCTTCTTAAGTTTGCGCTGAGTGTCATGGTGTTTTCGTACAGTGGTTTACTGGGCGTGTATTTTACAACGCTATTTACTAAACGTGGCAGTGAAGGCTCAGTATTGGCGGCGTTAATTGTCGGCTTTATGATCACTTTATTCATGCAACCATACATCATTGATTGGTTATTGCCGGCAGCAGATCGCTTCTATTTAGGCTTTACTTGGCAGTTATGTATTGGTACTGCGTTGTCGACTTTAGTGTGTTGTTTAGGTAAACCTCAACTTGCCCAGCGCGGCCAGTCAGCTGTAGGAGCCCAATAGGCATGAACATTGACTATATACTGGCTATTGATGGCGGGGGTACCAAAACGCTGGCGAAATTAGTGAATTTACATAGCGCTGAAGAATTTACTGCGCAGGCTGGTGCCGCCTCAGTTTATAACGATTTTAATACGGCGCTTACTAGTTTACAGCAAGTGATCACTAGCGTATGTGCACAAAGTGGCGCTAAGCATAGCCAAATTTTGGCGGTAATGGGACTTGCGGGCGGCTCGTCTAAAGTGTTGGCTGAGCGAGTAACTGCAAGCTTACAGCTAGACTGTGATATTAAATTTGCGCAATTGGGTATTGTAAGTGATGCAATCACCTCATTATATGGTGCAAATCTAGGTCAGCCAGTTGCAATGTTAGCGTTAGGAACGGGCGCTGTAGCAGCAAGATTATCCGCTGATGGAGAAACAAAATTAATTGGCGGCTGGGGTTTTTCGGTTGATGATTTTGGCGGTGGTGCGCGCTTAGGGTTAAGTGCTGTGCAATGCTTGTTAGATGAAATAGACCGCTTTGAGCAACCTAAAAGCCTGCTAACGCAACAGCTGAGTGAACAAGTTGGCCGTGAGCGAGAACAAATATCAAGTTGGTTAATGAAGGCCAAAGCGTTAGATTATGCGCGTTTTAGTCCTTTAATCTTTAGTTTAAAAACACAGTGTATAATAGCCGATACGGTGCTTAGTGAGCATGTTCGACAAGTCGAGAGATTGATTGAAAAATGTCGTGGTCAGAGCCAGTTACCAGTCATAATTATTGGCGGTTTAGCGGACGTAACCATTGCATTATTAAATGAAAATACACAACTGAATTTATCTCCCCGTCAAGGGGATTCGTTAGCCGGTGCGGTGATTTTAGCCAGCGACCGCATTAAACAAATTGAATACACAAGGATTACACAATGAGCCCTGAGTCTAATTTTAATCAGCAGCGTGCACTTTTAGAAGAGCTGAACGGGATTGTGTCAGAAGGACAAAACTTAGATACGTTGGATATAGATTTACTCGATAGTCGCGAAATTTTAACCAAAATAAATTTGGAAGATCAAAAAGTTGCCGCTGCTGTAAAGTTAGTGATCCCAGAGATAGCCAAAGCGGTCGATCATATTGTAACGGCATTTAAGCAAGGCGGTCGTTTAATTTATATTGGTGCCGGCACCAGTGGTCGCTTAGGTATTTTAGATGCTGTGGAATGCGCGCCAACTTACAGTGTCAGCGATCAACAAGTAATGGGAATAATTGCGGGTGGCGAAACGGCTTTTAAAAAAGCAGTTGAAGGTGCCGAAGATAGCTTAAAATTAGGCGTAGAAGATCTTAAAGCCGTTAATCTACAGGCTAAAGATGTCGTGGTAGGGATTGCCGCTAGTGGCCGTACACCTTATGTGCGAGCAGCCATTGAGTATGCAAAATCAATAGGATGTATCACCGTTGGAGTAACCTGTAATCCTAACTCCGCGGTAATGAAACTACCTGATATTGGCATTTGCCCGGTAGTTGGCGCTGAAGCGGTAACTGGTTCAACACGTATGAAATCGGGTACTGCACAAAAGTTAGTATTAAATATGCTCAGCACAGCCAGTATGATCCGCACCGGTAAAGTCTATAAAAACTTGATGGTTGATGTGAATGCCAGCAATGAAAAGCTGCATGCTCGTGCGATCCGCATCGTAATGCAAGCAACCGATTGCACTCATCAGCAAGGAGTCGATGCGCTTGCCCAAGCAAAACAAAGTGCTAAATTGGCTATTTTAATCATCTTAACAGGCAAAGATGCCGCCCAAGCTGAGCAAATGTTAACCCAAGCGGATGGTTTTTTACGAAAAGCGGTGGAACTATAAATGTTAATTAGATTATTGGTTATATTACAATGCCTAATTTTGAGCGCATGCGCCCACAACAGCACTGACGATGCAATCTTAACTGATACACCGCAAGTAAATTTAAGTGTTGGCGCTTTACAATATCAGCAGTACCTACCACAACTTGAGGGCAAACGAGTTGGCTTAGTCGTTAATCAAACTTCACAAGTTAATGACACCCATATAGTCGACTTACTGCGTGATAAAGGCGTGAATGTTACTAAAATATTTGCCCCTGAACATGGTTTTCGTGGCGACCACGATGCCGGCGCGCATGTAAAAAGTACGGTGGATACAAAGACCGGTATTGATGTGGTGTCTATTTACGGCAGTAATAAAAAGCCAGATACCACTGTATTAAGCGAATTAGACGTGATTATTTTTGATATTCAAGATGTTGGTGTGCGTTTTTACACTTATATCAGCTCAATGCATTACATGATGGAAGCTGCTGCTGAGAATAACATTGGTTTTATTGTACTTGATAGGCCAAACCCGAATATTGCTTATGTTGATGGGCCAGTTTTAGATTTAAAATTTCAGTCTTTCGTTGGCATGCATGAAATTCCTGTATTACATGGTATGACAGTGGGTGAGCTGGCAAAAATGATCAAAGGTGAAGGGTGGATAAATAAAGCTTCGTCACTAAACTTGACGGTTGTTCCTGTGGCGCATTATCGCCGCGATATGACGTATAGTTTACCTGTTCAGCCAAGCCCTAATTTACCAAATGATCAGTCAATTGCGTTGTATCCATCATTATGCTTTTTTGAAGCAACACCAATTACAATTGGCCGTGGTACAGACTTTCCATTTCAAGTGATAGGTTATTCACCGATTGCGTTAGGGGAGTTTAGTTTTACTCCGCGCGCTATTGAGGGAGCATCAATGAACCCTAAATTTAAAGGGATAGAGGTGCAAGGTCTTGATTTACGCGACAGTACAATCAAAGGACTAGATTTAAGTTTATTTATTACAGCCTACAAAACTTTTACGCAAAACGAGCAAACGTTCTTTGAACGTGCTGGCTTTATGGATAAACTTGCAGGCACTGATAAGCTGCGCTTAGCTATCGAAGCCGGCCAAACAGAGCAGCAAATCAAACAAAGCTGGCAACAAGATCTAGCTCGCTTTAAACAGCAACGCGCAGCATATTTGTTATATCAATAAGACTATTTTCATTTATAAACCTTTAAAACGCAGCTTAGGCTGCGTTTTTTTATTGCGCTTAGAAAAGTTCAACTGTATGTTCTATAAATAAAATTTAAAGGAATAATAATGAAAAAAGACATTTGGTATAAAAAGCCGGAAATGATAGTTGCTTTTTCAGCGTTATTGATAAGCGTTGTTACAACAATAATAGGTATTTACTCAACGATGATTGATCGCTCTTATGCAAGGGCTTCGGTTTGGCCGAGAGTTGAGTTGTATAGGAGTTTTTCACCTAAGGATGAGCTATTTAGTTACGGTATAATGAATAACGGCACAGGTCCGGCAATTATTAAATATGTCAAAGTAATCTATAATGAGAAGCCCATTAAGAAATGGTCTGATTTTATAGCTGCAACGAACTTAGTTCAATCACATATCGGTACACGTATTCTACCAAGTCAAGCGAATTTTAGTGCGGTTTCCATAAAAGATAAGGCTTATTTAACAGAAATTCTTAAAATGGATGAACAGATTGCAATCGAGCTGTGCTATTGCTCTATTTATGACGAATGTTGGCTGGTTGATAGAAGTAATCAACCAATAGAAATAGCACAATGTGAAATTAGCGACGAACAGCGATTTATGCAGTAATACACGTATTTTTGCAATAAAAAAGGCCACAATTGTGGCCTTACCATGGATGGGGAAATAAGCGCCCATTAAGCGCTTACTTTAATCCATAAGATTAAAACTTAAAGTTAACTGATAACTGCAAGCTACGTGGATTGTAGTAGCTACGCGATTCACCAAATTTCTCTTCAAGTACATACGGGTTTTTGTTATAACCTGTTTGACGATTAAATACGTTGAAGAGATCAGCACGAAATTGTAGTTCCATATCACCAGAGAACTTAAAGTCTTGCGTATAGTTTAAGTCTAGTTGCCAATGGCTAGCAGTGCGACGACTACCAGCAGACTCTGCATAGCGGCTAATATGGCTTGTAGGGTATCCGTATGTTGTTCCATCCCATGCTTCCCATGCTTTACCTGATTGGAATACGAAGTACGCCCCTAAGTTAGCTTCCCAAGGAAGAGTATAGTAACCGTATACTTTTAACAGGTGAGGTTTATCACCTGAGAGTGTGCCATAGCGATTATCCCAAGGGTAACGACCGCGACCATCACCATAATAAGATGAACCAATAAAGTTATTCGCATCATTGCTTGTTGTGGTGTTATCTTGGTCAAAGTTGCCATAGTAGTGACTCCACACATATGAAGCGTTTACGTAGCTATTCTCACCCAAGTATTCGGCTTCAATACTCGCTTCCCAGTATTTGGTTTCGCCGCCATCAACCTCTGCAATTACATACGATGAACCACCAATTTCGTCGCGAATATCAGCTAAGTTAGCTACATATAAGCCTTTATCTGCAATGTGTTGCGGTACACCTTCGGCATCAACACCTGAGTAATCAGTTAGACGCGCATTGTTTGGCATATCCTCCCAAAAGTGCATGCCTTTACGGTGACGAACATGGGCACGTAATACTAAGTCAGAACCAACATACTTAGTGGTTCCGATAGTAAATTCGTTAATACGACGTGGTTTCATATCATCTTGGAATACTTTACCAGATGAACCATTTCTAGGTGAAGATGATAAAATATTACCAGCTTCATCTAGTAATAACTCAATTTCGGCACGAGTGTTTCGATCCCATGATGCTGCGCGAGATAATGAACTCGCTTCAGGATTATAAATCGCAAAGTTTGCAAATACGGAATCTTCGTCAGAATAAGTCCATGTTGCACCTAAACGAGGTTGCAGCATATCTTTCCAGTTGGTTTGGTACATTTGGTACTTGTGACCAGGAGCAACTTCATAGCCAGAAATAGTACCAGATTTAGCTTTTAAGCCTTGACCATACCAAGTGTCTTGGCTGACCAATAATCCTAAGTTATAAGTCCAATCACCCAATTCTATAGTATCGTTAATTTCAAAGTTTAGGCTGCGTGTTTCAGAGTTAATGCCTGATACAGGCGCGCCATCAGCCGTTGCTAAACTCATTTGTTGGACTCGAGCACGGTAGATAGCATTTGCAGGGTCAAAACCATCAGTGTTTGCATCAGCATCAACTAAGCCACCAATGTATGCAATTGAACCCCAACCGTTAGAGAGTCTGGTTAGTTGCTCTTCGCCTTCTTCCCATTTTGCACCAAAATGGAGTATGTGGTATGCATCGCCCCAGCTAAGTTCATGTTCTAAACTAACTTCAAAGGAATCACGATAAAAGTTTTGATTGTCATAAGTTGCGTATGCACCAACACCACCACCGCCTTTCATCACTGCGTCTTCAAGATAGCCATAGGTATTAATTAATGCATTTGCGCCAGCATTATATGCGGCGATTTGTGCTTCGCTAAATCCTTCATCTGGGTCATAACTTCTTAAGCTTGGGACAGAGAAATAACCCATTTGAGCTAAGTCATCAATACCAAGTTGGCTTGATAAAGAAGGGATTACACTCAATGGTGTATCAGGTTGTGAGCCTGTTTCTAATTCAAACTTACTATATTGGAACGAAAGTGTGGTTGCTGATCCTAAGATCCATGAACCATCTAAAGTAAAGATATCTTGATCAGCTTTACTGCCGACAGATACAGTGTCCATCTCGTAAGCACCAATCGAATCGCCTTTAACTTCTTTATCTGAGGTACGTTGTGAGATATTTATCAAAATATCATCAGTTGGTGCCCAGGTTAATTTACCAAAGTATTCGTCGCGGATACTCTCATAATCTTTTACTTCGCCATAGGCTGTGTTTTTGTTTGCTTTGGTCTCTTCAGGACGGTAATAAGAGGTATAAAAATATAATGTATCTTCAATCAGTGGACCGCTTAAACTTGCGGTTAACCAGTTTTTATCAAGTTCAAAGCTCTCTGCACCTACTGGCGTTGCAACAAAGGTTTTTGGTTGTATTTTGTATTCTATATTACCGTGAAACTCATCCGTACCAGATTTTGATACTGTGTCAATTGAAAAGCCACCAGAACGATTAAAGCCAACCGCTTTTGCACCACCTCTGTCCATAGTAACAAAGGCAACATCGTGTGTTGATGGCTCTGAAGCTAAGTTTCCATACATCGGCAATGACACATTAACACCATCAAAGCCATATGAGTTATCAACACCTGATCCACCAGCTGATGGGCCCAACGTTGAATTTGCCGAAAGTTCTATACCAGGGACAAGCTTTAAAAGGTCTCGGTAATCTTGACCTACAGGGACATTATTAATTCCGTCTTCACCTAATGAGTTTGTGAGTGCTGATTTACCTTGGCGAAATAGTTTACTGCCTGTCACAGTAATTACTTCAACATTATCTTTTTTACCGCCAAGAACAACATTAGCACTTGAGGTTTGCTCTAGCAGTACATCAACAGTTATTGTTTGTGTAACGCCGCTGCTGTCTTCAAAGGTCAGCTCATAAGTGCCTGGTTTTAGTTGCGGGAGATCATAACTGCCATCTTCACGGGTTACCACCGTACGCGCTTTTGGCATGACGTTACTACGTGCAGTAATAGTAATACCCGCTAGTGGTTGGTTTGCTTGCTCGGTTTTTACCTTACCTTTAATGCTACCGTTTAAATTCGCGAATGCAGGAGCACTTGCTAGCGAGGCAGCTATTATAGCGGTGGTTATTGCAGTTTTTGGCACTCGCAGAGCGCGATGTGTGGCCTGCGCTAACGAGCTTATAGTGAAGGTTGGTACCTGTTTTTTCATTGTTTTCCCCGTCCTTATTATAATTAACTTATAGCTCTGAACTTTGTTGATTCCCCAAACAGAGTTATAAACTTTGATCAATTGTTGCTATTCCATTAAACATGCGTTGCTATTAATGGTCAAGAATAAACTCTTCCTTATTTGCGTTGTATCTATAAATAAAATATATAAAAACTGGTTTCGTTATATTTTTTGTCAATATAAGCGTAAGGCTGGGGGAGTGTTTTCGCGATTTTTAGCGCAGTTACTCATATTTAATGTATTGAAATAACATGTTTTTGTGTTTTTCATTCTAAAGAAGGGGGATTTTTTATTGAGTTGGAACAATACTGTTGGAGTTACAATAATAATTATTGTTTATGAACTAAAAAATTTTTTTTTGCATGGAATAAAGAAATAATTTATAAATTAGCGAACGAGAGATAGGTTATTATTGCACGGCTGTTGTTAAAGTGGTTTTTATAATAAGAAAGGCCACAATAGTGGCCTTAATTCTTTAGGATGTCGTTGGTTAGTGATTTCTAAATTCACCAACAACGTCATTTGAATGCTCTAGTAATTTACGACCTTGACGACTCGATTGCGTTAAAGCGATAAATAGAATATCAATAACAAAGTCTTGCGCAGTACGGGCAAGTATCGATGATAAACGGACTGACTCTTCTTCTGCCACAGAGTAAAGCCTAACATTGGCTTGATCAGCAACAGGGTTACTACCAAATTTAGTGACAGAGATCACGTAACTGTCGTTTTTCTTAGCCTGCTTTACCACTTCAGCGATTTCTCTGGTAACACCCGATTCACTGATCGCAATAACTAAGTCGCCTTTTGCAAAGGTTGATACATAGGCGAGTTGCGCATGACCATCAGGTTCAGCTATTGCAGGCATGCCTAACTTTTGCAACTTATAGGAAAAGTCTTTAGCCACCAGGGCTGAGCCCCCTAAGCCACAAATTAAAATTCGTTTAGCTGATTTTAACAAGCTAACAGCTTGTTCAATGGCTAGCGCTTCATTGAGGTTTTTTGTTTCAGTAAGCACAGCAAGTTTACTACTGAGTAGCTTTTCTGCTATTTGCTCTAGTGAATCACTTAAGGTGATTTTACCATGCAGTTTTGGTTCTGATGTTTCATCATTGAGTGCATCAATGACAGCCAGCTTAAATGCTGGAAAGCCTTTGTAGCCCAGTTTTTGCGAAAATTTTACAACGCTTGACTGGCTCACGCCGACAACTTTAGCCAGCTCTACAGACGAAAGATTACGAATAGCATTAGCTGAGTTCAATGTGAAGTCGGCTAGCTTAGCTTCGCTGCTCGATAGGGACTGACGTAAGGCTTTAATTTTTACAAATGTAGACATACTACCCGCTTATTTTTATATTTGGCGTATTTATAGCATTAATCGAAATAAATTTGTACTTATTCTAGGTTCAAATGTAACCATCTTAGTTTTTACTCTTGTTCCTAGGCGTACAAAAAATAAATTATTCCCAATAGCCGCAATTAAGTTTTGGAATATTATTTAAGAATAATTGGAATAATATAGTTTTAATTATCTAATTTTACAACACCAATAGCACGAACTAACAGATTTATTTGCTAGTCGCTTGGGCACTGTTTTTATGGTGGGATAAAATATCTTTATTTAATTTACTTGTTGAAATAAATTATTTACAAATCATTTTACTGTGATAGGGTTTGGTTTATACAACTCAAATCGAGTTGTCCAAACTATAATAACAATATGAGAACTGGGTTTATTTAATGTATTGTTTACTAAAAGCACATACCGCTAATCGTGGTTTTGGGATTGCGCTTATTTACTTTGATCAGCAATGAGAAGGCTATGACGTTTTTATCTTGGTTTAAAAAACTTTGTTTAGTTACAATTGCCGCACTTTTGACTAGTTGCGCTTCAACACCTTACGAGTTTACACAATCTGCCAATTACAGTCATCGTGTTAAGTTTTTAGTCATGCATTACACCGCTATTGATTATGAAAAATCGATGCGTGCTTTAGTCGATGAAGGTGGTTTAAGTGCTCATTATTTATTACCAGAGTTAAATGATCCTAGCTACCCTGAGGATGAATTAAAAGTAATTCAACTAGTTGATGAACATGATAGGGCGTGGCATGCCGGGACAAGCTTTTGGCAAGGCCGTGAAGATTTAAATGATCAATCAATTGGTATCGAAATTGTTAACGTACCAAGCTGTCACTATCCTGAAGTTAAATCTGATGAGCAAATGGAAAATGACGCCTCCAAACTGTGTATTTTCCCCGATTTTGACGCTAAACAAATAGCGTTATTGATCGAGCTCAGTAAAGGTATTTTAGCCCGTAATCCTGATATTGGCCCAACTCAAGTTGTAGGCCACTCCGATATAGCGCCTACACGAAAAAACGATCCAGGTCCGCGCTTTCCATGGTATCAATTGTACCAAGCTGGTATTGGTGCATGGTATGACAGTGACACGGTTGATAAATATTGGCAGCAATTTAGTTTAGTTAAACCATCCATTAGTTTAATGCAAAAAGCGTTACGTGGTTATGGTTATGATGTACACGTGACTAATCAACTTGATCCACAAACCCTTGATACATTAAGTGCCTTTCAAATGCACTTTTTACCTTGGCATGTAAGCGGTAATGCAGATGCGCGCAGCGCTGCGGTATTGTTTGCTTTGATGCAGAAGTACTTTCCGAAAAAAGCAGCTAAGTTAATGTTGCAATATCAACAACAGCAACTTGCCCCAGAACCGATTATTAAGCCTTTAGCAAATGCGCAGGTTGTATTGCAGGTACCAAATCCTAATCCAAGTTCTCGGGCACTGGTTAATGACCGTGGTACATTTAAAGCTTATAAAGGCCGAGGCGAAATTATCATTGAAAATAACACCGCAACGAGCGCGGATATTTTTATCAATGGTGAAAAAATAAATATTTCTCAGCCACTTATGGCAAATAATAGCTACAAATACAGCTTATCTAAACGGACTCACAACGGCACAAATACGTTCAAGGTTGAAAATGTGCAGCCTGAAGGGGCAAGTTTAACATTACGTTTTCCTTACCCAACTTTAGTAACTAAGCCCGTAAAGTCAGTGCAGTTTAATAACGTGGATAAATTGATCAACGAAGAAGTCGCGGCAGGGTTTCCCGGTGCCGTACTTGCAGTGATCAAAGATGGTAAGTTAATTAAATTAAGCCACTATGGCGATGCTAAAAAATACCTTGCTGATGGCTCATTATTAGAGCAGCCACAGCAGATGAAAAGCGATACATTATTTGATATTGCCTCTAATTCAAAAATGTTTGCCACAAATTTAGCGTTAATGAAATTAGCCAGTGAAGGTAAAGTTGATGTAGAAAAACCACTATTTTATTACTTACCTGAGTTTCGTGGGGCGGGCCGTGAGCAGCGGTTAGTCAAAGATTTACTGACCCATAGTGCAGGTTATCCAGCGGTAGTTGATTTTCATCGTAAAGATAATAAGTTTGGTGAGCGATTCTTTTCACAAAATAGCTTACGTACTAAAAACTTATTACTGACAGGCGTGCCATTTGTTGCGGGTCGTAGCGTTAAACATTTATATTCAGATATTGATTACATGTTACTCGGTGTATTAGTGGAGCGACTTTCCGGGCAGTCGCTGGATAATTATGCTGAAGGGCAAATTTATCAACCGCTTGGTTTAACCCACACCGTTTATAATCCATTGCAAAAGGGCTTTATAAAAAACCAAATAGCTGCCACTGAGTTAATGGGAAACACTCGTGACAGACGGATCAGCTTTGATAATATTCGTACTGACGTTTTACAAGGACAAGTACATGACGAAAAAGCATTTTATGCCTTAGGAGGGGTCGCAGGTCACGCAGGACTTTTTAGTACAGGTCAAGATTTAAGTGTGCTTGCGCAGTTATTGCTGAATCGCGGTGGCTATGGTAATAAGCAAATATTTACCCCGCAAGTATTAGAGCAATTCATTGCCCCGCAAGCCAGCGATGAAAGTTATGGTTTAGGTTGGCGTCGTGCCGGTAACGGTGCTTTACAATGGCATTTTGGCCCGTACGCGAGCCCACAAGCGTATGGTCACACTGGCTGGACGGGCACGGTTACTGTGATTGATCCCGCTTATGACTTGGCGATAATTTTGCTTACCAATGCTCGCCATACCCCGATTGGAGGGAATGAAACAGATTATGAATTTATGGGGAGAAAGTTTGAAACCGGTAAATATGGCTCAATTGTTTCGCTAATTTATGAAGCAATATTAAATAAGCATTGATCTAAATGGCAGTGTTCAGCTTATCGCTAATCGATTTAAGTTGTGTTTATTGATGAACAGATTAAGCTAATGAGTTTGTTCCAGCCTTTATAACAAAGGCCTGATAATAATTAGAGTGAGTCATAGACTCACCACAAAAAAGGTTACAGTATGTCTTGGTATTCAATTTTACCGCCACTAATTGCGATTTTGATCGTATTTTGGCGCAAAGAAGTCATTATGGCGCTACTCGTCGCTGTTGCTTCTTCAGAGTTTTTGCTGGCCTTGCAAGGTAACGGTAATACACTTTTTAATACATTTATAAATACCATAGAGCGCGTGGTGAGCGTAGCAAGTTCGCCAGGTAATAGTCGTATCCTCATTTTTAGTATCTTAATCGGTGCATTACTTGCTTACATACGCGAATCGGGCGGTGTGGCTGCAACAGTAAATGTGTTGATGAACAAAGGTGTGGCAAAGAGCAAACGCCAAGTGGGTTATTTAACCATGTTTTCAGGCATTGCGGTGTTTATAGAATCTAATTTAAGTGTACTGACTGCGGGTATTTTATCGCGGGGTTTATTCGATAAATTTAAAATGAGCCGTGCTCGCTTAGCGTACATTATTGATAGTACCAGTGCACCTGTGTGTATTTTGATTTTACTTAATGGCTGGGGGGCATACATACTTGGCTTGCTTGGTAATTATGAACTGTCAGAGTCGGCAGTCTCGGTGTTATGGGGCAGCATAGGCTATAACTTTTACGCCATCATCACCTTACTCATTGTGTTTTACACTATCTCGTTTGATAAAGTACACGGCCCGCTTAAAAAGGCTGAAGAGCAAGTGGAATATCAAAAAACTGAGCTGCAAGAAGAAGTCAAAGGGACTAAAGCACGTTACATGTTAGTACCACTAATTACATTAATTGGTAGTATGGTCGGCTTTATGTATTGGTCAGGTAATGGTGATATTGCCAGCGGCAGTGGCTCTAAGTCGGTATTGTATGCAACTATTTTAGCTTGCGTTGTCGCCTACTTATTAATGGTAAGCTCTCGTCAATTTACTCACCATAAACTGGTTGATATTGGCTTTAAAGGCATGGGTGAGTTATTACCGTTAGTCGCGATCGTATTACTATCATTGACTCTCGGCGCCAGTTTAAAAGATTTAGGTACTGGCACTTTTGTTGCGGGCTTAGTGGGTGATTACTTACCTATTTACTTAGTCGTACCAGTGTTGTTTGTAACCGGTGCGGTGATCTCTTTCACAACAGGCACCTCATGGGGTACATTTGCAATACTTATCCCGATTGGTGTGCCATTAATTCAAGCGCTTGGTTTACCGCCGTCATTAGTGATTGCGGCAATTTTAGGGGGCGGCGTATTTGGCGATCATTGCTCGCCAATATCAGATACCAGTGCGGTGTCAGCTATTGCCTCCGGCTGTGACTTGCTTACTCACGTTAAAACACAAATGCCGTATGCATTATTCGCGGGTGGCTTAACGTTTGTAGCTTACCTAGTTACGAGCATTATTGTTTTGTAAAGAGTTATCGAGAGTAAAGCTAGCGAGAGTAAAGTTAGCGAGAGTAAAGTTAACGAGAAAGCCTGCAATTTTGCAGGCTTTTTTATTGCTGAATTAACTTTTTATACTTAGCTGGGGGTATTTGTAAAATAGCGTTGAACTCATTGTTTAGGTGAGATTGATCGGAAAACCCGCACTCAAGGGCGAGTTGTGCCAAGCTTAGCTGTGGGTTTGCTTTTATAAGTTGTCTGGCTTGCCTGACTCTGTAAATACGTGCTAGGTGTTTGGCAGTGATGCCACAGGTGTTTTTAACGTAGCACTCTAATTGCCGCTTACCTTTAGGAGTGTGCTCGTAAGCAGTACTTAGTGGGGTAAGATTGATTATTTTATGGATCAGTTTTTGTGTGTGCTCAATAGCCTGATGGTGTATTTTTGGTGTATTGAGGTGCGCCGACAACAAATCAATAAACGAATCTAAGTTAGCATATTGGTCAAGTGCCTGTGCTAAACCTGTTAAGGTTGCAGGCGCCACAAGCGAATGATTTACCTTTTGTAAATGGGCAAGTCCAGCGGGTTTAAACCGGATCCCACAAAAGACGGAGCCAGCAGTAAACGTTACTTTTTCTGACTGTGTTGATATGGTTTGCATGAAATAGGGGGAATTTAATGGTTTTCCAGCTAAATTAAGACGCCCAGATAGCAAAAATATAACGCCTTTTGCGCCATCGCAGGGGAGCCAGCTCTCCCCTGAACACTGAGCGCGAGCAAACCAAATTGCTTGTACATAATCAGCGATATCGCCCGTTGGGCTGTAAATAGTTTATCGTTCATTAAACTCGACTGTCGGTTTAAACATTTTCACCATACGATTCCAGCTATTTATAGCATTAATTGCTACGGTGAGGGTCACTAAACTGGGTTGATCAAATAACTCGGCAAGCACAAGATAAAAGTCATCATCAATGTTCTGTGACAAAGTCAATTTTTCGCAAAGCGCTAATGCAGCACGTTCTTTATCGTTATAAAGTGGCGTGTCTTGCCACGCATTGAGGGCAATAATGCGGTTAATGCTCTCGCCATACTCCAGTGCTTGTTTGCTATGCATGGCTAAACAATATGCACATTGGTTTAACTGTGACGCTCTTAGTTTTAGCAGCTCCCAAATTGTCACTCCAAAGGTAGCCTCGACTTTCTGTTTGATCAGTACTTCTTGATCAATCAAGTAGGTCATTAACTCGGGTTCGATATTAAAGTAATTCGCTCTTTTCATAATAGTTCCAAATCGATAAATAACTACTAGCTAGTTTATTGACGGATAAATAAAAAGAATTGTAAAAAAACGACTTTTTGATTTGTTTTTAGTGTAGTCGTACCTCGCTAAAGACTTATCATACTATTACACAATAATAAAACGGTATAAGTCGCTGATATATTATATTTACACCCTAAAATTAGCGAATTTCAATACTAATTTAGCTCTTAAGCTTTAAAAAGCTCACACCGACAATGACGTTAATTTACTTTTATTTAACAATTAACTTTATTTGTAATATAAATGATCCTAATATAAGTGCGCAAACGATAATTATTAACCGTTTGTACTTAAGTGCAGGATTCGCATTTTACAAAACACCATTCAAGGAATGGCATAAATTGGAGCAAAAGAATGAGCGTTATGACAACACTGATACAACGGCAAAAGACTTTGTTTTTACTTCTGTTATCTACTTGTAGCTTTGCTACATTGGCAGAAAATTGTACAACTATGCCCACCTCAGGTGGGATTTACTCTGTAATTAACCGTGGCTCTAGCTTGGCATTAGATGTAAATACGTCTGATACTAGTGGCGCACCGGATGTAATTAGCTATCAATATTGGGGTGGTGCAAACCAGAAGTTTGCTTTCACTAAAGGCAGTGATGGTTACTGGACTATTCGTTCGCAACATAATAACCAAGTACTTGATGTACTCAATTCGTCACAGTCTAATGGCGCTAATATTGTGGTGTATGACGATTGGCAAGGTGATAATCAGCGCTGGCAGCTGAAGGTGTCTTCATCGGGTGGCTTTAATATTGTTAATAAACTTACGCAAAAGTCATTAACTGTGGCGGGTTCGCAAAACGGTGCCAATGTGTATCAAAATGATGATGTTGGTGGCAGTTCACAGCGCTGGTATATCAACCCTGTTTCAGGTAGTTGTGGTAGCAGTAGTGGTGGCGGTCAAACAACAGCTGGTTTAATTGGTTTTGCAGCACAACCAGGTAATGATGGCCTTGCAACTACAACCGGCGGCGGTAATGTATCTCCTACTATTGTAACTAGCTGCAGTGCGTTAACAGCCGCATTAAACTCAATATCAACTGCGGTTATTCAAGTTCCTAACAATACAACGATTAACTGCCATACGGCAAACCGAACTGTTGCAGCATGTCCACTCGATTGTGGCACATGGGGCGATTACGGTAAAACCTGGTATCGCTTACCGGTTGGTAACCAAAGTTGTAGTGAATTAGGTAGCAGCTCCAACAACACGGTTAACGTTACACGTAATGACTCTCGTCTTCGTGTTCGCTCAAATAAAACCCTTGAAGGATTAGGGAAAAACTCAAAAATCATCGGCGCAAGCTTAGTGATCAGTAATGATCGTAATATCATCATACGTAATATTTTACTTGAAGATATTAACCCTGCATTAGTTGAAGCCGGTGATGCTATTTCTGTTGATGACAGTAGCCACATCTGGATTGATCATATGGCGTTTAATAAAATTAGTGACGGTTATATTGATATTGGCAATAGCCAAAATGTCACTTTAAGCTGGAACCGCTTTTATGGTTATAATACGCAAGTGTGTGCTAACCAGCATTGGTATACGCATTTATTCAAAAACTCCCAAATAACGGCACATCATAACTTTTGGGATACAGCGGCAGGGCGCAACCCTAAAGTAGACGGCTACAATTCACGCGTTCATATGTTTAATAACTATTGGAAAAACATTACTTATTTTGCAATTAGTGCAGGTAATGGCGCTGAAGTATTAGTAGAAAACAATTACTTTGAAAACAGTGCAAAACCACATTGGAACCAAGGCTCAGGCTACTTTAGCGCGTCAGGAAATGTGTATACTGGTGTGTCAGCAACCGATCAATATCGCGACAATGGGGCTAACATCTTTAACGATATTCAGTTATACCCATACAGTTTAGACAATGCCAATAGCTTAGGCAGTCAAGTTGATGGCGGTACAGGGCCGCAGTAATACACCCAAACCACCTAAAAATGCAAAAAGCCCTCAATTTAGAGGGCTTCATCACATTGCTTGTATTACGCGTTAGATTTTACTATTAGGCACGATACGGTAAATTCCCATACCATCAATACCCAGATATAAATCGCCATTAGGGTGGGTTGCAATACTGCGCACGCGGCCAGCACCTTCAAATAGCTTGCTGTGACCCGTTACTTTATTACCATCAAGTTCAACCAATACTAAGTGTGCAAACTTCATAGCGCCAACAAGCACATGACCTTGCCACTGCGGGTATTTGCTACTTGTAACAAACTCCATCCCAGAAGGCGCGATAGAGGGCACCCACACCCAATCGGGTTGTTGCATACCTTCGCGGCTTGTTTGATCAGTAATTTTACTGCCATTATAATTAATGCCGTGAGTTACTTCTGGCCAACCGTAGTTAGCGCCTGCTTTAATAATATTGATTTCATCACCACCACGAGGGCCGTGTTCATGACTCCAAATTGCCCCCGTTTCTGGATGCATAGCCATGCCTTGTGGGTTTCTGTGGCCATAAGAGTAAATACTCTTACGTGCGTTTGGCTGATTAACAAACGGGTTTGACTTAGGGATTGTGCCATCAGCATTAATGCGGTGAATTTTTCCTGCATCATACTCTAAGCTTTGTGGGTTAACATCACGCGCGCCGCGATCACCAATCGAAAAGTACAAGTAACCGTCTTTATCAAATTCAATACGCGAGCCGTAATGTTTGCTGGTTGTGGTGTTTGGCGTGCCGTCGAACAGCAGCTGCGAGTCGACTAGTGCCATATCTTTTAAGCGCGCACGCATAATGGATGTATTGTAGCCTTCTTCATCGCCTTCATAACCTGAGTAAGAAAAGTAGATCCAGCCATTGTCTTTAAAGTTAGGATCAAGCTCGATATCTAATAAGCCGCCTTGACCTTCCGCATGCATGTTAGGCAGCCCTGCAATTTTTTGTTCTAGCAGTTTGCCATTACGAATTAGCCTAAGCTCACCAGCGCGGTCTGTTACCAATAAATCTTGCTCGTTAAGCCACGCCATTCCCCAAGGAATATTTACCCCTTGAGCAACTAATTCAAGCTGATACTTATCAGCGCTTTTAGCGACAGGGATTTCTTGTTCCGCTTGCTGCGCACACGCCTGCAAGGTAGATAAACTGACCATAGCAATAGCTAAACTGGTGTAAAAAGACGTCTTCATGATGACTCCAATTTTTTAAACACGATGTAAATAGAGTAGCGTGTTAATAGTTTAATTGTTATTAACATTTACTAAAGTGCGATTAGTAACAGAAAAAATGAGATAGGAGGGAGTATAGAGGGGGGCAGTAAGTTGCTACTTATGCTTTGCGTTGTACTGGGGATGTATTGAAGTTAGAAATAGAATATATTAACAATTTTTACAATCGTATAGGGATTTACCGTGTCAGCTCAGAGCAACTTTCAAAACAATGTAATCGAAAAAATAACAAAACAAAATGCATTGGCAGCCGCATTAGGCACAGTCTTTTGGTGTATACCCATTTTAGTGCTGTGGGTATTTATTTATGAATTAAAGCCAGCAGCAGGCGCTGTTATGCTATGGCTCAGCGGCGCGTTAATAGGTTTAGCTGTTAGGTTTCATGGTCGTGGCTATGAACGATTATTCTCTGTAATAGGTTTTGTGTCTCATGCGTGTATTGTTTTACTCGCATGGGATTTTCAAATAGTGGTCGGCGGCAATGTGTTGTCCGTTATTTTGATTGGCGTTTATGTACTCGGCGCCTGGAGCGCTGCCTATCTATCACGTATCAACATCTCAATGCATGACTATAAAGCATTTGATGCTTATTTTGCATGCCCTGATTATCTACAACAAAAAAAGTTAAAAAACAGGTGGTTTGTTGTTTTACCTTTGTTGCTAGTGCTGACTTTTGTGGTTGGTTATATTGTTGCCATTGCGGTGCTCATTTTTCAAGAGGTACAGTACATGGAAAATGAAAAAAATCAGCAAGCAGCGCGTGCAGCCGAGTTTCGCGATAAGCACATTGATACCAGTGATGAAGCGCTCGCTGCAATAAGCCAGCATAAAGCACTTACTTATGCTTTTGCTTACTATTCAGGTAGGCAGTTTGATGTTCAAGGGCGCTACTTAGGTAATTACCCGCAAGATAGCTATCAAGCGCAATTAATACTGCGTTATTTAGCAGAGCAAAAAAGCAACCCGCGCGCTCAATTTATACTAGGAAAAATACTCGATAGTAAAACAGGTGACGCACTTATCACGCAAGCAGAAGAGGGCGGCGATACCTTTGCAAGGCTTTACAGTATTTATGAATTTGGTTGTTATATGGACGCTAAAAAAGGCAGGCAGTTACTCACCAGCTTTGCTAAAAATATTGAAGAACAATCAGTAAAAATTGATATCTATGGCATGCTCAGCGATGATTTTAACGACCACTGCCAAGTGTTAGACGACACTGAATTTGATTATCGTTATATAAAAGATTACCAGTTTAAACAGTAGGTCGCCCTTTAGGGCGAAAAAGTGAATATCACCACCGAGAGCACAGAGGCGCTTCGCCACACTGAGGTTAGTTATTGTTGTAGGAGCTGGCTTCAGCCGCGAAGGGTTTAACTCCAATGTAAGGGTTAACCACCGTAGGCGCTGAGCTTGCTGGCGCGTGTGGCTATGGCTTCGTGCGGCGGGCGACGAACTACGGAACAATCCTAGTACCTAGTCACTTCCTAGAGCCTAGCCACTTTATATTTTAGGTCGCCCTTTAGGGCGAAAAAAGTGAATTTTCACCACTGAGAACACAGAGGCGCTGCGCTACACAGAGGTTAAATATTGGAAGTAGGAGCTGGCTTTAGCCGCGAATGATTTAACACCAATGTTAGGGTTAACCACCGTAGGCGCTGAGCTTGCTAACTCTTGTCGGGATAAATCCTCGACCTACATTAAAAACCTTATTCAAGGTTTTTGCCAGATTGCTGGCGGCAACCAAGGGGCGACCGGTTTTCAAATTGATTCTGCTGCAAGCAATTCATCCCTGAAGCTGGGTTCCTGTCAGCATCCATGCTTCCACTTCCTCCCGCTGCGAAACTTCGTTTCGGTCACTCGTAACCCACGGCGCCCCGAGCATCACACTTAATCCTTCAAATAAGTAATTGATGTGAACGTAAACGCCATGTATTCGCCGTCCATGGCGAAGTCACGGCTTAACGCGCTTCCATGCGTGATATTACTCATCAATTACTTATTTTCAGGGCGTGATGACGGGGGAAGGGTGTTAAACGTGAGATTTGAGTTTGCTCAAGGCAAGACAAAAGGTCTTCCTCAGTGCATTTTTATGAGATCTATTGAAGAATTATATTTACCTGACTTTGTATGGCACTATATAAAAAATAGATATTTAAGAGGGAATTTGATGGCCGATATAAATGACTTTGATTGGAGCACACCGCCAAATCCTAAGATAGATGAGTACTTTCCCGCTGATAAGTTAGATAGAGCTCGATACGCAACATTTCTCACAAGATTATTAATTCAAGAAGGTTTTGACGAAAATAGGCCGAAAAAAGAGCAAAAGAGAAACTATGTATTAAACTTAAATGCCGAGTGGGGGCAGGTAAAACATACTTTCTCAAGCGCTGGTCGCAGGAACTCAAAAACTTTCCTGTAGTTTATATCGATGCTTGGCAACAAGATTACTCAGACGATCCTTTTCTAACAGTTATTGCTGGCATTATTAAGCAGCTTAGTACGCAGGCAAATTTCGCTATTACTATTCCGAATAAAGCTGCGTCGATATTTAAAACGGTTGCACCCGCCATTGCACAGGGGTTAACGAAAAAAATAACTGGTATCGGTTTAGATGAGTTAAATACATTATTATTTTCAGATGATGAAGGTGAAGAAACTGAGAATGTAGAATCTAGCAAAAAAAATAGCTCAGCTTTTTCACCCGCAGTTAAAGCTCTTGCGCAGAACCTTATTAAAGAGCATGAAGCGAAAAGTAAAAGCATCGAGGTCATAAATTCTAAGCTAGCAGATTGGGTCAGTAAATTTGAGCAGCAGGAAGGTAAAGAATTACCTATTTTTGTTTTTATCGATGAGTTAGATCGTTGTCGCCCAAGTTATGCTGTTGAAATGCTCGAAACTATAAAGCATATATTTGATGTTGAAGGTATCGTATTTGTTGTGGCAACAGATACTGAGCAACTCCAACATACAATTAAGTCAGTTTATGGTGAGGGGTTTGATGCTAAAGTATACCTCGGACGATTTTTTAATAGCCGCTATAGCTTAAAACGACCTGTTTTAAAGGATTTTTTATCAGTACATAGCGATATGACTAAATTTGAATCTGCGTATTTAGAAAGTAAAAATATTGAGCTACTCCCGCGTACAGGTACACCTGAAATTGCTTTAGCTAATATTTCTGTTGTATTAGATGCCTTTCAGGTATCAGCAAGAACCGCGATTCAAATCACTGAGCGTATTACAGCCATTATCGCAAACTTACCCAGCGGTAAAAAAGTAGATATTCTTGTGTTGGCTACTTTGTTTTGTATCTATGAAAAAGATCATCCACTTTATGAGGAAATCATAAGTGGAAGATTTAAAAGAACAGAACAAGGTAGTGAAAATAAAATTATAAATATAAACCTAGCTGACTTTTTAAAAAGGAATATATTAGAAGAGCACTTATCAGCCGAATTAACCTATTTTATTGATCCACAGTCATATACCAATGAATCATTTCATAGGCGTCTCACTCAAAAAGGAAGTAGCTATTTCGTAGGGGATCACACTATTTCACTATCTAATTTTATTGAGAGTATTTTTTGCAGTATTTTTGATTTACAAGCAAGTTCTTTAGATTTTTGGATTTCTGATAATGACAACGGGCTAAATAATTTACAAGAGGCAGAAAACAATCTAGTTCATTCAAAATTGGAGGTTGGGCAAGACGCTACTTTATTATGGCTCAACTATATCTATATAAAAGATGAATATGACAAACTCTCTAAAGAGAACTATCGTGAGTTTGTAGAACTATCATCTCCTCTTGATTATATGGGAGATAACTAAAATATACTCCATAACTTTAATTATCTCTGTGTAGCGCGCAGCGCCTCTGTGCCCTCGGTGGTAAAAATTATCCCCTGCACATCTTTACCCCATCCCCTGCATGTTTAAGCGCTATGATCTGGCCTTGGCTGTTGTGGGCCATGGCGAGCATGTCGCCTTTCATTATATTGCTCTCTACGGCGTGTTTGGTTTTTAAGTTATTCAATAGTGAGTCTTTTATTTGAATGAGCACTTCGCTGTGGCAGCTGGCGATGTACCAGTCGTTATCTACTTTGACTAATTGCCCGTATTCTATGTAGCGCTGTTGGTGTAGGCGCAGGTCGGCGGCGAGTTTGTCGTCGAGTTGTTGTTTTTGGCTTTTTATTTCACTTGAATAACTGCCCGCATTATCTACTTGGTGTACTTCTATAAAGTGGTAACTGCTTTGCTGTACGGCAAAGGTGTTGTTAAGTGTGTGTTGTTGTTCTGTGTTGTTATCTGTGGTGTTAAAAATGGTAAAGCCCAGTACTACTAGAGCACAGGCGAGGCCGGTCATTTGCAGGGGTAATAAAAATCGAGTCGGCTTTTTATTAGCTTTTTGATTCGGCATTTGCGTAAACAATGCCTGTTGCTCTGGCGTCAGTGTGTGGCGTTTTTTACGCTCACTAAAATGCTGGTTAAGTTGCTGCTCAAACTGTTCGTTATGCTTGTTCATGATGGGCTCCTAATAATGTTTTTAAGTTTTGTTTTGCATAACGTAGCCGCGTTTTTACGGTTTCATGATTGCTTTGGGTGATCTGTTGTATGTCTTCAAGCGAAAAGCCTTCTTGCTGTAAGCTGAGCGCTTCGCGTTGTACAAAGCTTAGTTGCATTAAAGCGTGGTTAAAGGCTTCGTAATCAAAGCTTTGCTGAGTATTAGGTGCTGCAATTGCAGTATCGTCTTCTAATTCTACAAAACGCTGTTGTTTGCGAAACTCATCGATTAACGCATTACGGGCAAGGCGGAACAACCAGGCTTTCGGGTTGTCTTGCGGTTGATAATAATGGCGTTTTTCCATCACTTTTAACCATGTTTGTTGGCTTATATCAAAGGCGAGTTGCTCATTACTTTGCGTGACTAAGTAATGATACAAATCGTTGCCAAACAAGGTAACGAGTTTAGTTAAGTGGCGATTGTCGCCACTTTTTGCGTAGTCAGCCAAGTAGTCGTTACTGGGCTGACTGATAAACCATGACTTTAAGCTTGTAAGCATAGGCAACCTTATCCATTAATGAGCTTTTATTGCGTTTGGTCTAACTTAAAATCAAGTTGTACACTTTGCCCCGTTTGCATTTGTGCTACGCCATCAATCACTTTTGGGCGGTATTTCCAGCGTTTTATTGCCCGTAGTGCTTCACGGTCGAAAATGCGTTTTGGTTCTGCGTTTGTTACTTGTGCATCTATTACTTCACCGGTTTGAGATACATTAAAGCTTAATTGTACCCAGCCTTCAATGCCTTCTCGTGCGGCAATGGGCGGGTATTTAGGATTTATACGTACTATGGGGGTCGCATCACCGGTTGGTCGCTGTAAGTTAGCTTTTATATCGCCACCTATTTTATCAATACTTATATCTGGCGTTATTGCGGTTGTTACTATATTAGTATCAGTACTTGGCGGTGTACGCGGCGGCACTTTAGGCGGCGTTTGCATTTTAGGTGGCGGCGGCAAGGTTTGCTTGTGCTGCACTTTAGAATCTTCAGGTGCTTGGAATATTTCTACAATGATGCTGTCATCAATAAAGCTTGGCGCGCGTTGCTCGCCACTAATTAAGTACTGCATAAATGCAAATGCCGCAAAGGTCATGGCTGCACCACCAACAATGGCCGTTGATGTTTTTAAAGCATGATTAGTGTGTGGTAAAGCTACTGTTTGCATAAGCAAATCCTCGATAAGTTAAGTGGTATTCATCACTAAAACGTGCGTTAGATTAAAAAGGGGTGAAATATTTTTAAAAAGTTTCGTGTTTGCTTATGGGCATTGGTTACAATGGCGGCTGTGAATTTTGGTTTTTATTTTATTAGGCAGTTATGCAACTTATTCAAATTGATAAAGCTCGTTATCGTAAGCATTTAAACCGCGTTATTATCGGCTGCGGCTTGGCGTTGGCTATTGGCAGTTTAGCAATCTCACAACTACTAATCGCGTTATTCCCTGATGAAAGTGGCAGTCATTTTCATTGGAATTTAATAGGTGTAGTTATTACTAGCCTAACAATTGGCTGGGCGCTGAATAAATACCGCACGCATGATTATATGACCGAAGTGGTGTATGTGTGGGATCTCAAACAAGCATTGAATAAAATCACCCGTAAAATGGCAAAATTAAAAGCGGCGGGGCGAGAGGGGAATCCTCAAGCATTGTTAGCAATTCATTATAGTTATGCGGGCTCGCGGTTATTATGGCAACTAGACGATAACACTATCACCATGGATGAATTAGCTATTAAGCAAGCTGAGCTTGATAATGTGGCGGCTAAGTTTAATGTGACGTTAAACGTTGATGATTATGATGATGTTATTTTAAAGCAATTTTAGTTGCTTTTTTGTTTCTAGAATGTGTAAAGTAGCATTCGCTTTATAATAAAAAACTTAAAAGGAACTTCAATGACATTAAACAAGCTTTGCCTAGGTGCTTTGCTAACGATTTGTACTTTTTCATCTAATGCAAACGATGTTAATTTTTCAATCGGTGGCGGCTACCCTTACTTTGTTATACCAGAGGTATCATTATCAGCAGCACAAGGTACACAGCGCTGGTATGCTAACTATAAAATAGGCTTAGATGATGGTTTTTCTGTCGGGTTTGAACATGCGCTAACGAGCGATAAAAAGCATGTTTTAGGCTTAGTTGTTGGCGCCATTGGTGCACAAGATGATGGTCGTGAGTGTCCGGATACTGATGATAAAGACATTGGTGAGACATTTGGTAATATTTTTGGCTGTGCGCTATCAGGTATGTTTGATACAGAAACGACCAACGGTGTAGGCGTGAGTTATAGTTACCTTTTTAGTGGTTTAAATGAAGGCGGTTGGCGCGTTCGTTTTGAATTAGGCTACGGTGAAGGCAGCAACAGTAATGAAAAACGCGCTGATGGTGGCGTGAGTATTAGTTACGAATTTTAATAATTGCATTAGCTTATATAGGCTTTAGTGATAAATTAAAGCCTACCTCTACCTTGTAATACATAGTGAGTCATCTGATGTAACTGGTTATTTAATTCCTCTTACTAGCACCGCAAATTCCAACCCTACTTGGTAAATACTACCTGAAAATAGACAACCCACTTGATGGTCGAGCCAGACTTACACCTCTATGCAGCTGTGATTAGTTAGCTGTAAAATCACATTTCATTCAGTTAAATGTAAACGCAGTGGGTGGTGTTTACGTATCACGATGATCAATACGTAATGATGTTAGATAGGAATCATATGAATAAAATTAACCACAGAAAACTATTAAACAGTAAATGGACGGCAGTTTCCCCCGTCAATAAAGAAAAGCATTTTATGATTACGGAAATGGAGTTTGACGAAGAGGGCGTTGTTATCAGCTGTGTTATTGAAGCGGTGATGTCAAAGCGTTCGATGGAAATAAATTGGCATGATTTAAAAGATCAACAGCGCTGGTTACAAGGTTGGAAGTAACCTAGGTATGCAGGTTTTAATTTTATTGGTATCTTATGAATGCATGTTGATGCTAGTGGATGAAATTTAATCATGAAAAAAATACTGATCGTTTGTTTAGGTAATATTTGCCGCTCACCGACTGCGGAGGCGGTGTTAAAGGCTAAAGCATTACAACGTGGATCACAGTTTGAAATTGACTCAGCGGGTACCGCAGGCTACCACATTGGTAATCCTCCCGATAAACGCTCGCAAGCGGCGGCACTTAAACGTGGCTATAGCTTTGAGGGGATACGTTCACGACAAGTCAACGCTCATGACTTTGAGTACTTTGATTTGATTCTCGCTGCAGATAAAGCCAATTTAGCTGATCTAACTGCACTTTGTCCGGCGCATTTGCAGTATAAGCTGTCGTTATTTTTAGCTTATGGAACCTGTGTTGATGAGATCCCCGACCCTTATTATGGTGGCGAAAATGGTTTTGAACAGGTACTTGATTTAATCGAGGATGCCAGTGACAAAATACTCGATACCTTACAAAAATAGCCCAGTCATGCTGGGCTTAAAACGTGTTTATAAACAGTATTACAAACACTGATGTTATTAGTAATTACGTGTATTTACCTGCCAATTTTAAAGTCTAGCTGTACTTGAGCTTTTGCAACCACTGCTTTTCCGTCTTCAAACTTAGGGGCATAACGCCACTTTTCCATTGCTTTAATGGCTTCTTGTTCAAATGCTTCACCACCTTCAGATTTAATGATAGTGATATTTTTTACAAAGCCAGCGGTGTTAACGTCAAACTCCATTTGCACTGAACCATCTTGCCTAAACCTTGCTTTACTATCTGGGTAGTTAGGTTCTTGACGATAGAGTGGGGTTTGTTGCTGGTTTTCTTGCCACGGCACCATTTTAGCTATAGCTAAACAATGTTTGGTCGCTTCGTCACTTTTACCTGTTTTTTCATAAAGGTGAACTAATTTAGAGTGCGCACTAAGCTCTGTTTCATGATCGAAGCTAAGCGCATCATCAAATACACTTACAACTCGATTTAAACGCTCAATCGCTTTAGAATATTGTCTTTTACCTTCTGCAAAAGCGGCAACTAAAAAGTCAGCTTTGATCCGCTCTACTGAGTTCTCAGGTAAGTTTTGGCTGTAAAACTCGTCTGCCTCAAGTAGGTAACGTTTGGCTTGGTTGTATTTCTTCCCTTGAAAGCCATACGCTAATCCTTGTGCAGCAGCCAGTTTCATATCTGCTACTAATTTTGGGACTTTTTGGACTGCAGCGATTTCAATAACTTGTTTGTATAGGGCGTCGGCTCTATTTACCGAATCAGTATTGGTTGCCATACCAAGCAATGCATCGATGAGTTCAATGCTACTTGCTGGATGATTAGCCGCTAAAATAGTGTAAGCCTGCTCAAACAAGGTAAAACGTTTTTGTTTGTTTTCTGCAGGGTATTGATGAAGCTCATTAGCATAGTTTATGGCTAAATTTGCAGTGTTATCTGATTTATCTCCATAGATTTGCTTACCTAGCAAATAGGCTTGTTCAGCTTTATCTTCTGCGCCTTTGCCTTGTTGCTGTGAATCAAGGTATTGCTGGTAAACTATTTTAAATTGACTATGTATAGATTCATCGGCGTGGCTATAACCAGAATAGGCGATGGCAAGACAAAGTAGTAAAGAGGAGGCTTTCATAATTTTCCTTATTATTATGTTTAATTAAATTCTACCAAATAGGTACAACTATGTCATTGATTTAGAGTATCGGGTAAGAATTTTGTTTTTGGTGGGGTGGAATTGTCGATTTAGCGCAGGGCAATGCTTGAATTGCGAGTAATTGCCTCAATATAGTTATTACTCATTGCGGTGTTGTATTATTTTCAATGCAGTTTATTTTTGTGATATTATCACGTTTGCATTATCGCATTACTTTTTAATTTTGGATTTGTCGTGGCGCAAGTAAGAGCTAGAGTCCAGCTAAATGTTGGCAAAAACAGTGATATACCCGCAGAAATCGTGTCATTTAGCGATTTAAAAGATGGCCAAGAGCATGTTGCTTTGGTGTTTAATCGTGCTGATAGCGAGCAGTCTGTGCCGCTTATTCGTATGCATTCTGAATGTTTAACCGGTGATGTATTTCATTCATCACGGTGTGATTGTGGTGAACAACTCAACGAATGTATTGAAATGATGCATCAACAAGGTGGTATTTTACTTTATTTACGCCAAGAAGGGCGTGGTATTGGTTTATACAATAAAATTGACGCCTATGTATTGCAATCACAAGGTATGAATACCTATGAGGCAAATAATCATTTGGGCTTTGCTGATGACTTACGTGACTTTTCTGACGCGGTATTAATGCTAGAAGCGATGGGGTTGGCTCATGTAAAGCTGATGACCAATAATCCTAAAAAGCTTAATGCCTTGAAAGATGCTGGTATTGAAGTTGAATCAGTGGTTGGCACGCATGCACACATTAAAGCTGGTTTAGCGGGCAATAAAGCATACCTAGAGACGAAAATTAAGCATGGTGCGCATATGTTAGATATAAAGAAGATTAAAAAACCGTAATTTTAAGCTGTCGTCTATGTAATCCCATCCAACGCCGAGTTATACTCGGCGTGTTTTGTTGTTAATTTAAGAGCAAGTATGTCAATTGAATTACGAGTATTTAAGGCCGATGCAGGGCTGAAATGGTTTAAAGCAGGCTGGCTTATTTTTAAAGCTCAGCCTTTTACCTTTATTTTTATGCACTTATTTATAGGTATTATTGGTTTACTATCGCTATTTTTACCTTTCTTACAAATTATAGCAGCCATCGCCACGCCGTTTTTAACTGCGGGGTTTTATCAAGCGGTGATCACCAAACAGCAAGGCGGCAAAATTATGTTGGCCGATATCCTAAAACCGTTTACCGCCAAGGGTAATCGCATGGGGCTGCTACGTTTAGCGCTTTATCAAATGGCGGCAGGTGTGCTAATGGCCTTGCTAGCTGGGGGTTTATTTTCCGAAGCGATTGCGATTATGAGTAATCCGAATGTCGATCCTAACATTGCCTTGCAGCAAGTAATTGATAGCATCTCGATGGCAAATGTTGCGCTGTTTTTAATTGCGTTATCGGTGTATTTAACGGCTTTTTCTTATGCGGTGCCGTTGGTTTATTTTAATCAACAAAAACGTATTTTTGAGGTGCTAAAAAGTTCATTTATGGTGTTTTACCACAACATGGCACCATTGAGTGTATATGGGGCAATTATTGCAGGCTTGATGATGCTTTCAATGTTTTTATCATTCTTGCCGCTGTTGGTTTTAATGCCAATTTGCTACATTAGCTTTTTTGTTTCTTATCAAGCTATTTTTATGCCGATCGTACCGCCTGCAGAGGCAGAGCCTGTTGCGCCGCAGCATAATGATCAAAGCGGTCGTTTTGACGCATAATGGCTGAAGAAATGGATGAAGCATTACAAAAAAAGTTAAAAAATTATGTACTTTGGTTACTCGGGCGCCAAGAATATTCGCGCCGAGAGTTAACCCAAAAATTACAGCAAAAAGAGGCGACGCCTGAATTTATCGAAGCTTTATTAGATTGGTGTGAAGAGCACAATTTTATAAATGAGCAGCGTTATGTTGAAGGTTTTGTACGTCGCCACATTGCTAAAAAACATGGCTTAAAACGTATTCAAAGCGAAGCCATGGGCAAAAGGATTGACCGAGCACTGTTAGAAAGTGTGATTGAATCATTCGAAATTGATTGGTTTGGGTTAGCGCAGGATGCGTATTTAAAGAAGTATTCAAATTCACAGGACGACTTCGATCACAAAGAAAAAGCTAAGCGCGTGCGCTACTTAATGTATCGAGGGTTCAGTTACGAACAAATAGATTTTGCAATGCAAGCACAGTAAAAATGGGTGAGACGTTCACATGCAGCACATGACTACCGCACAGATCAGGCAACAGTTTTTAGATTTTTTTGCCTCTAAACAACACCAAATTGTTCCATCAAGCTCGCTTATTCCGGGTAACGATGCGACGTTATTATTTAATAACGCCGGCATGGTGCAATTTAAAGATGTATTTTTAGGCGCCGAAAGCCGCCCTTATAACCGCGCAACTAGCTCACAACGTTGTGTGCGTGCCGGTGGTAAGCATAACGATTTAGAAAATGTAGGCTACACAGCACGCCACCATACATTTTTCGAAATGTTAGGTAACTTCAGCTTTGGTGATTACTTTAAGCAAGACGCGATTAAGTTTGCGTGGGAGTTTTTGACTGACGTTGTAAAACTGCCGAAAGAAAAACTGCTCGTTACTATCTACCATGATGATGAAGAAGCATTTGGTTATTGGGCTAACGAAATTGGTTTGCCTGAAGATCGCATTATTCGTATTGCTACTTCAGATAACTTCTGGTCAATGGGTGATACTGGCCCGTGTGGTCCATGTTCTGAAATTTTTTATGATCATGGCGAACAGATTTGGGGCGGACCTCCTGGCTCACCTGAAGAAGATGGCGACCGCTTCATTGAAATTTGGAATCTGGTATTTATGCAGTATAACCGTCAAAGCGACGGTACGATGGAGCCGCTTCCTAAGCAGTCTGTTGATACAGGTATGGGTCTTGAGCGCATTGCTGCAATTTTACAAGGCGTTCATTCAAACTACGAAATCGATTTATTCCAAGGCTTAATTAAAGCTGCTGCAGAAGTTACCAATGCACAAGATATGGATGATAAATCACTGCGCGTAGTGGCGGATCATATTCGTTCATGTGCGTTTTTAATTTCTGATGGGGTTATGCCATCAAACGAAGGCCGTGGTTATGTACTGCGTCGTATCATTCGTCGTGCAGTTCGCCATGGTAATAAGCTTGGCGCACAAGGTTCGTTCTTCTATAAGTTAGTTGCTGCGCTAATCGAACAAATGGGTCAAGCGTATCCAGAGCTTGCAAAACAGCAAGAAATCATCGAAAAAGTACTGCGCATTGAAGAAGAGCAGTTTGGCAAAACTCTTGAGCGTGGTTTAGCTATTTTAGAAGAAAGCCTGACTGATTTAACTGGCGATGTGATCCCAGGTGAATTGGTATTCAAATTATATGACACCTATGGTTTCCCTGCTGATTTAACCGCAGATGTAGCGCGTGAGCGCTTTATGACGATTGATGAGCAAGGCTTCCAAGAGTGCATGGCTGTACAGCGTAAAACTGCACAACAAGCTGGTAAATTTGGTGCTGACTATAACCAGCAATTAAAGTCTGACAAACACACTGACTTTAAAGGCTATGATGCAACGCACTATAGTGGCACTGTGATTGAAATGTTCGCGCAAGGTGAAGCTGTATCAGTACTTGAAGATGGCCAACAAGGCATTGTGGTACTAGATCGCACACCGTTTTACGCTGAATCTGGTGGCCAAGTTGGCGACACCGGCACATTAACGGTAGCTGGCGGTGAGTTTACAGTAACTAATACTACTAAACTTGGTAATGCATTCGCGCATCACGGAACAGTGATGGGCCGTATTGGTGTGAATGATAAAGTTGACGCTAACATTGATGATAAGCGCCGTGATCGTGTTAAAAAGAATCATACAGCGACGCATATTTTACACGAAGCACTACGTCAGTTATTGGGCGATCATGTGTCGCAAAAAGGTTCACTCGTAGACCCTGAACGTTTACGTTTTGACTTCTCGCATTTTGAAGCAGTCACGAAAGCTGAACTACGTGAAATTGAGCGAGTTGTGAATGACGAGATCCGTCGTAACTTTGCGCTAAATACTGAGCTGATGGCAATCGATGCCGCCAAAGAAAAAGGCGCAATGGCGTTATTTGGTGAGAAGTACGATGATGAAGTTCGCGTAGTGACTATTGGTGATTACTCTATAGAACTGTGTGGCGGTACTCACGTAAATCGTGCTGGTGATATCGGTTTATTCAAAATAGTTTCTGAGAGCGGTATTGCTGCCGGTGTGCGTCGTATTGAAGCGGTAACGGGTGCTGATGCAATTGCTTATGTAAGTGAGCAAGAGCAACACCTAAACGACGTAGCGGCTCTTGTTAAAGGCGACAGCGCATCAGTACTTGAAAAAGTAACAGCCTTGCTTGAAAAGTCAAAAGGGCTTGAAAAACAAATAGCACAGCTAAGCGACAAGCTAGCCAGTGCTGCGGGTGCATCATTAATTGATTCAATTGTTGAAATTAACGGTGTTAAATTACTTGTGGCAAACGTTGAAGGCACTGAATCAAAAGCCTTACGCGGCATGGTTGATGACCTTAAAAACAAGATTGGCTCAGGTGTTATTGCACTTGGTGTTGCTGATGGCGACAAAGTAAGCTTAATTGCTGGTGTGACTAAAGACTTAACTGGCAAAGTGAAAGCCGGTGAGCTGGTAAATCACATGGCATCACAAGTTGGTGGTAAAGGCGGCGGTCGTCCTGATATGGCGCAAGCTGGTGGCTCTGAGCCGCAAAACTTAACTGCAGCACTTGATAGCGTAACCGCTTGGTTAACTGAGCGTACTTAATAGCTCAGTACGTAAAGTTGATTTAACACTTTAGGAGGCTCAATTGAGTCTCCTAAAGTGTTTATTCTAAATCTGCTTTAACAACTAAGTCACGTCCTAAATTTATGGCTAAAACGGCATACCCTACTAAATACACACTACCGCATTTTTTATTGCCACTGGATTTACCTTAATTACGAAAAAACTCTGAACCATCTCCATAAATTCTTTACAGCGATGATAAAACTAATTTTCATTGAAACTTTTTCTCGATAACTGCATCCAAATAGTTAAGATTAATCATAACTTTGAAAAAATAGGCTATGCTTATATCGACTACCGTTATAGTGCACAGAAAAGATTTTAGTAACTACTTGAAGTATTAGATGACAGCCACCATTATATTAACAGTAAAGAGATTTCTGTTGGTTGCTCAGTTGCTAAAGTCGCCATTGAGGCAGTGAGTATGAAATCATATCCTAGTGTAGTAAGTTTGTTTTTATAAATTAACGTAAACACGTATCAAGATCTGATATTAAAATATTAGTTTGAATAGATGAAACATACTTAGAATTGGCAATAGGCGCATTATAAAGAGTTTTTTTAACAGAAAATGAATCGATTTAGAGTTTTTACTTACTATTAAGGCTTATTTTCTTTAATATACAGACGCGGAATCTTTTAATTTATTGGAATACGGGAGCAAGAGAATGCTAATACTAACTCGTCGAGTAGGTGAAACCCTAATGATTGGTGACGAAGTAACTGTCACTGTACTAGGTGTTAAAGGAAATCAAGTACGTATTGGTGTTAATGCACCTAAAGACGTTTCGGTACACCGTGAAGAAATTTACATGCGTATTCAAGCTGAAAAGTCTAACCCGAATCCGGGCAATGCTTAATCAATTTAATTGATATGAAAGAGCCACTATTTAGTGGCTCTTTTTTTTATGTATTCAATAATCTCATCACTCAGTACGCTGTTTGAAACGTACTGCATGCCGCGACGACTTTTTAAAATAATACCGCGAACAGTAAAAATTACTTCATCGATATCTTGCCATGCTAGCTGATAGCTTTTATGTGGGTTTTCGCTTTTAAAACCGCTTTCATCAATAGTTAACGTTGCCTCAGAGCCTGATGCTCGACTAAGCATTTGCCGCGTTACCCACCAAGGCCTGCGATAATAAAAAGCAACACATTCAAGTACTGCGGCCATGATCAAGAAATTTCCTAAATAGTGTTTTTCTAACCAATAAATAGCTGTAAGTCCTAAACTAACCAATAAGACTAAAAAAACATATTTCGGCTTTGCTTGTGCGCTGTAAGGCAGAGACTCATCAAAACATTCGTAAAAGTAGGGTTTATCTAATGTATAAGTGGTACTAAATGACATGATTTACAAATTCGGGATTACTGTGCGGTTATTTTAGCAAGCTTAGTCGCAAAAAGCCGTTCTTTTAAATGTTCATTTGTTTGTTACTATGAGGGCTTAAGATCTATATGCGTGACAGGGGATGGTGATGTTTAGTTTAATTGGTTTGACTTGGGCGCTGTCCAGTAATGCGTTTTTGGTGATGGGGGATATGCCATATACTCCAATTGATGAAATGAATTTAGCGCCAACAGGGGCTTTGGGTAAAAAAATAAAAACGACTGAGCATGCTTTTTTGATCCATGTTGGCGATATGAAATCCGGTTCTGAGCCTTGTAAAAATGAGTTGCTTGAGAAGAATAAACAGTTACTTACCTCTTTAACTACGCAGCCATTTATTTACACCCCCGGTGACAATGAATGGGCTGATTGCGACCGAAAAAATCTAATTCCTCGTTATGATGAATTAGAGCGCCTGGTATATTTAAAAACCTTGATGTTTGATGATAAATATCTTGAAAAAGCCAATACCTTAGTTGATTTTCAGCAACAGCCTAGCATGCACGAAAATGCGCGTTGGCGCCTTGCTGATGTAGAGTTTATCACGCTGCATATTGCAGGCACCCACAATGGCCGTCGAGAGGTGTTAAAAAGTGATAAACAACTTGCTTATCAACAAGCTGACACAAGAGACGCCAACAACCTTAATTGGTTAGCGCAAGCAAATCCAACAGCCAAAGGTTATGTGATTGCTTTTCAGGCAGATATTTACACCCATCAAACAGTACAACCGGCATGCAGTAAAACTCAGCCAGAACAGTGTGATGGTTTTAAAGTGTATCGCGATGCTTTGGCGGAATTTGCAAACACAGTAAAAAAGCCGGTATTAGTGATCCACGGTGATACAGGCCCTTATTGTCAGCAACCATTATCCGAAAATTTAACGCGGCTCAATGTACCCGGTGATTTTATGTTTAGTGACATTGCCAAAGTGAGTTTGGTGCAACAAGATACAGATGTAACTTGGCAGATCAACAGTTTAAAAAGTGGTAAACCACTCAAGCGGATCTGCCGTTAATTTTCGGCTAAGCCGGCATCTGTCATCAAGTTTTCAAGTTCGTCTTGCAGCTCAAAAAGCTCTGGCTCAATATAACTTAAATCACAATCGCCTTTTAACGCGGTTTCCAGTGCTTCAGCAAGTGTTTTTAGCTTGGGTACGCCAGTGTAGCAGCAAGCACCGTGAAATTTATGAATAATACTTAGCACATGTTCGCAATCTTGGCTGGCGGTCGCTTCTTCAAGTAATCGCAGAGTTTCTGGCACACTGAGTAACAACATATTAAGCATTTCAAGCGCCAGTTCGTTTTTACCGCCGGCACGTTGCAGTGCTAATGGCCAATCTAGTGATGAGCTAACAAAAGGAGGCTCACTAGCAATCAGGTCATTACGGCTTTTGTCACGTCGCAGCGGTGATTGCGGGCTATGATCACTAATAATCTGTTTCAACATATCTTCATCAATAGGTTTAGTTAAATAGCCTTTAAAACCATCGGTAATAAGTTGCTCTTTTTCGCCCGCTAAGGCATGCGCTGTGACAGCAATAATAGGAGTATCTTCGTTTAAGGATGATTCTAGGATCAGTTTACAGGCGGTAATACCGTCCATAATTGGCATTTGAATATCCATAAAAATAATGTCGTATTTATGGCTTTTGCTCAAACTATAGGCTTGTGAGCCATTATGAGCGGTATCAATAGTTTCAATTTGCTCTTCTAGTAAAGTACAAATTAACTTTAAATTGGCATCATTATCATCAACGACTAATACTTTTAGTGGTAATAATTTCTCGTCATTTTCTTCAATATTATGCACGGGATGATCGAGTCGATAAGGTGCTGCAAGCACTTCACAGAGCTTGCGATGGTTGAGCGGTTTACTTAAACACGCATCTGCACCACAGCCAATATAAGCTTCGCGCATATTGTGCGATACCGAATTAAGCATTAAATACAGATAGTCAGTCGATTCACGGACTGCTTTGATATAGCTTTTTAAGCGTTGCATTTCGTCAACTGCGGCAACATGGCCGATAATACAAATATCGTAATTAAACTCTTTATTTAACTCTTGTAAAAAAGTTTCTTGATCAAAGCACGCTGTGACCTTTGTTTGCCACTCGGTGAGTAAAGATAGCACTGCATGATGGGTATGTTCATGGGGTTCTAGGTATAAAATACGTTTATTTGCGAGAGATTTACTTGGCAAGTCGCTATTATAAATATGGCTTGGTAGTCTAAATACGCCATTAAAAGTAAAGCAGGTACCATTACCCGGCGCTGAGTTTAAAGTAATACGGCCACCCATGGTTTCAACTATGTGCTTGGTAATAATTAAGCCAAGGCCTGTGCCACCAAATTTACGGGTAATGCTTGAATCAGCTTGGCCAAAAGGAGTGAACAAAGCATCTTGTTTATCCATTGGAATGCCAACGCCAGTATCGGTTACTGACACTAACACTGAGGTACGTTCTTCATCAAGTAAACGATGGCCAACATCAATTTTAATTGAGCCTTTTTCAGTAAACTTAATTGCATTACTAATCAAGTTGATCAGGACTTGCTTAAACCTGGTTGGATCACCTGTTATGTTGTCAGGCACTAGTGAGTTGATATAAATCGATAGCTCTAATTGTTTTTCATGCGCACTAGGTGCCAGTAGTGTAAGTACTTCGTTTATAGTGTCTCGTAGTTGAAATTGAATGGACTCAAGTTCCATAGCGCCCGCTTCAAGCTTTGAAAAATCTAAAATATCGCTGATGATAGTCATTAAACTATTGGCTGATAGTTCGATGGTATCGAGGTAATCTTTTTGGTGTTTATTAAGCGGTGTTTTATGTAATTGACGAGTAAAGCCAATGACACCATTGAGTGGTGTGCGTAATTCGTGACTCATTTTCGCTAAAAAGTCCGATTTTACGCGGTTGGCGTCTTGGGCATCGGTTTTAGCAATACTGAGCTGAATATTCTGTGTTTCGTATAATTCTAACGACTCGCGCAAGTCACTGGTTGCCTGATCGATGTGCTTTTGCATTTCATCTTTTTGCATCACCATAGTATCAGAAATGGTGTTTAGCCCTTGGCGTAATAACTCAAACTCGCCCATCATCGGAGCGGTTAGGCCGGTTTCTCTTTTCCCTTCGATTAATTTGTCAGTAGCCAGTACTAACTTATTTAATGGGGTCATAAACATATGGCTAAGCCTGATGGCTAAAATAGCCGCTAACACTAAGGCTAAAATAATCACGATACCGCTGACTAATAATGCTTGTTGCTGACCAATAATCGCTTGGTCTTTGTTGAGCTGAATCACCACAGTGCCAAGAGATGTTTGAAACGCTGCATTATTCCATTGAGCGTCTGGCGTTGAGTGATTGATGATCGGCGTAAAAAATGTAATTAGGTGATCGCTGGGCAGTACCTTGGTGTTTTTTCCTGCTTGCAAGTATTCATTGTGCAGTAGATCATCAAAGTCACGGTGATAGTTACTGGTTAATACCAGTTCATTATGCTCGTCAAAAATTGCGATGGTTTTAATTGCTGGAGAGTGTTTATTATGCGCATGGCTGATCAAACGGTTTAGTAGCTGTTTATTTTTTGCTAATAATGGCTGCTCAATGGCAATCGACAGTGGCTCTGAGATAGTCGCACCTTGCTGATATAAAATTTCATCAAGCTCAATGTAACGATTTATTGTAAAATAGCCGCCAAGTAGTAATCCGATAATCACTGTGGGAATAAGTGTTAGCGTTAAAACTGAGTCGCGCAAACCAAGTTTAGTCATAAGTGAACGTTGTTATCATTATTAGTTAGTTAAAGAGTATATACTTATAAGCTAGTAATCAATCACCCTCGTAGAATCAATATTTAAGGTGTTGCCCGATGGCGCAGTTTTTCCAAGCAAAAAAGAAAACCCTTTCTGGGCAGTCGTTAACTTTAGCCATTTCAGGAATGGATCATCAAGGTCGGGGGATTGCCAAGCATAATAATAAAGTGTGCTTTGTTAGCGGTGCACTGACAGGTGAAACGGTTAAGGCCAAACTAACCGAAGATAAAGCTCGTTATAGCGCGGCTAAAACGATAAAAGTTGAGCAGGCCAGTGAAGCACGGGTTAAACCGTTTTGCGAACATTATCAACAATGTGGAGGTTGCCAATTACAGCATTTGCGACTTGATCAACAATTAGTTGAAAAGCAAGTGGCGGTGAGCCAGCTGTTTTCAAAGTTTGCCAAGCTTGATGCAATGAACTGGCAAGCCCCGTTAT
The DNA here is from genome assembly GCF_014163985.1 of Pseudoalteromonas sp. SR41-4. Taxonomy (NCBI): domain Bacteria; kingdom Pseudomonadati; phylum Pseudomonadota; class Gammaproteobacteria; order Alteromonadales; family Pseudoalteromonadaceae; genus Pseudoalteromonas; species Pseudoalteromonas sp. SR41-4. The sequence continues at coordinate 202,035 of NZ_JACJEI010000006.1, forward strand.
TGAGCGAGCCGACGCACTACCGTCGCAGTGCGCGGTTAGCGGTGATGTTTGATAAAACCGCAAAAAAAATGCGGGTTGGTTATCGCGCGCAAGGTTCTAAACAAATTGTCAGTGTGCAGCAGTGTGCAGTACTGAGTGACGATTTTGCCGCAATTTTTACTGTTTTTGATCAGTTATTAAACCAATATGGCGAACTTCGCAGTGTTAGCCATATACAATTATGCCAAGCAGATGAGCAAAATTTTGTGGTGATCCGCCACACTAAAAGCATCAGTGATAAGCTAAAAGCAACTGTTGAGCAGCAGGGGCTTGACCATCAGTGGCAAATAATATGGCAAGGAGATACTCAGCAAATTAATCACAGCCATTTACCTATGCCGTTTTATAGCTTACCTGAACTTGGACTAAAATTTACGTTTGGGCTAGAAAACTTTATTCAAGTCAATGCGCAGGTAAATCAAGCGATGCTTTCTCAAGCGGTTGACTGGCTGAATTTAAAAGGGGACGAACAGGTACTAGACCTATTTTGTGGGATTGGTAACTTCGCCTTAGCGCTGGCAAACAACGCAAAAAGTGTAATTGGTGTTGAAGGAGTGGCTTCTGCGGTTGCAATGGCGGCGCAAAATGCGCAAACTAACCATATAGCCAATGCTCATTTTCATTGTTTTGATTTAACACAAACAATGCAGCAAGCTCCGTGGTTTAGTAAAGAGTTGAATGTATTAGTACTGGACCCTTCACGTACCGGTGCCTTAGCTATTTTAGAGCAACTGCCTCTGAAGCAATTTAAAACGATTTTATATGTATCTTGCGACCCTGTGACTTTAGCCCGTGACAGCGCAATTATTACGCAAGCTGCATTTTCACTTGAAAAAATAGGGCTAATGAATATGTTTCCACACACGGGGCATATCGAAACGATGGCGTTATTTCAACGGAGGTAGAGCGCATTATGGTAGCTACTCGGCAATCACACCAACACGACAAACCGGGTGATTTTAGCACACGACTTGGTTTACTTAACTTAACGCAAGAAAAGCGCGAACTATTAAGTAAAGCGAATACCCTTTGCGCTGAACTGCATAATCATCAGCAACAAAATATTGCCATGGAAATGGTCGAAATTTTGGTGGAAATGAATCTCGATGCAGACACCCTCGCTACCGCATATATTACGCCGAGTTTTTTGGCTAATCTAATCGACATCGATACAGTAAGCGATGTGATGGGGAGCCATGTGGCAACTCTGCTAACGGGTGTTGCACAAATGGCTACTATTAGCACTTTGGCTCATCAAGGTACTGGCACCGTTCAAGTTGATAATATACGCCGTATGTTATTGGCGATGGTTGAAGATGTGCGCGCTGTGGTTATTAAACTTGCTGAGCAGGTATGTCATTTACGAGAGGTTAAAAACGCCAACGAAGAAGAGCGGGTGATTGCTGCAAAAGAAACCGCTGATATCTTTGCGCCACTTGCTAACCGGTTAGGGATTGGGCAATTAAAGTGGGAGCTGGAAGATCTATCGTTTCGCTATTTGCACCCTGATGTGTATAAAAATATTGCCAAGCAATTGGATGATAAGCGCCTAGGTCGCGAAGCTTATATGGTAGATATGGTTGAGCAAGTTAAAACTAAACTGGCTCAAGCAGGTATTAAAGGCGAGGTATATGGTCGGCCAAAACATATCTACAGTATTTACAAAAAAATGGCGCAAAAGAATTACGAGTTTGACCAGTTATTTGATATTCGCGCCATGCGTATTGTGGTGGATGAATTGCAAGATTGTTACGGTGCGCTGGGGATCGTACACACCAATTGGCGCCATCTAAATAAAGAATTTGATGATTATATTGCCACCCCTAAACAAAATGGTTATCAATCTATTCATACCGTAGTATTTGGCCCAGAAGGCAAAACGGTTGAAATCCAAATTCGTACCCACGCGATGCACCAAGATGCTGAGCTCGGAGTCGCTGCGCACTGGATGTATAAAGAAGGGGCGTTACCTGGGCGTGGTTCTGGGTATGAGCAAAAAATTAGCTGGTTGCGTAAATTATTGCAATGGCAAGAAGAGGTGGTTGATGGCAGCGATTTAGCCGAAGAGCTAAAAAATCAAGTGGTCGAAGATCGGGTGTATATTTTCACCCCTCGTGGCGATATTTTTGATTTACCGCTGGGCGCAACACCATTGGATTTTGCTTATTATATTCACTCAAATGTCGGCCATCGTTGTATTGGTGCAAAAGTATTTGGCAAAATTGTGCCTTTTACCCATCAATTACACACTGGCGATCAGGTTGAAATTTTAACCCAAAAACAACCGAATCCTAGCCGCGATTGGTTAAATCCATCACTGGGATATATTAAATCATCCCGCGCGAGAGCGAAAATACACCACTGGTTTAAACAACTCGATCGCGATAAAAATCTCAGTGCTGGTAAAGAAATTCTAGATAACGAATTGCAAAAGCTCGATTTGACCTACAAAAACTTAGAGCCGGCTATTATTCGCTATAACTTTAAAGAGTTAGATGACTTAATGGTTGCGATTGGCGCCGGCGATGTGCGTTTAAATCAGTTGCTGAATTTTATCACGGATCGCTCTGATGACGAGCCCGTCATCCGCTTTAAGAACCCGACTAAAATCAGCGGTGATAAAAATGGTATCGTGGTTGATGGGGTTGGTAGTTTAATGAGCCATGTGGCTAAATGTTGCCGCCCAGTTCCTGGTGAGTCAATAATCGGTTATATCACGCAAGGGCGTGGCATAGGTGTGCATAGGACTGATTGTGATTCTTTTAATAATCTAAGAACACAACATCCTGAGCGTGTTATTGCGGTTAGTTGGTCAGACGAAATTAACGGCTCTTATGCTCTGTGTATTAAAATTGAAGCAAGTGACAGAGCTGGGCTTATACGTGATATTAGTTCGGTACTGGCCAATGAAAAAGTTAATGTGCTGAATATGAATATGGAAACCGTGGACGACCGCCAATTAGCGTTGTTTACTATGCAAGTGGAAGTACATGATTTATCAAGTACCAATCGATTACTATCAAAATTAGATCAAATCGAAGGCGTGCATGAAGCAAAACGTAGTCACTAGGAATGTAAATGAACCAGACAACTAATACCTCGACGAATACCTTAACTGAGTTATTAGCCATTATGGCTAAATTACGTGATCCAGCAACAGGCTGCCCGTGGGATTTAAAGCAAGACTTTACATCCATCGTACCGCATACCTTAGAAGAAGCATACGAGGTAGCCGATTGCATTGAAAAAGGTGATTTCGGTGAGCTCAAAAATGAACTGGGTGATTTACTCTTTCAAGTGATTTTTTATGCGCAATTGGCACAAGAGCAAGGGTTATTTGATTTTAATGATGTAATGGCTGGGCTAAATAATAAGTTAGTGCGTCGCCATCCACATGTATTTGCCGATCAGCAAGGGCTGACTGAACAACAACTCAGTGAGCAGTGGCAAACCATAAAAGCACAGGAGTGGGCAGCAAAAGCTGAACCGCAGAGCAACACATTATGGCAAGATATACCTGCAAATCTGCCTAGTTTGAGTAAAGCCAAAAAAATTCAGCAGCGGGTTGCAGGATTAGGCTTTGATTGGCCTAGTTATCATGGTGCATTAGATAAAGTGGCTGAAGAAGTTGATGAAGTAAAAGAAGCGTTAGCCGTTGATCCATTTTCAGCACACAGCGCAGAAGAAATCGGCGATTTATTGTTTGCTACAGTTAATGTAGCACGGCATATTAAACGTGACCCAGAGCAATTATTACGTAGTGCCAACGATAAGTTTTCAGCGCGATTTGAAAAAGTACAAGCCTATTTATGTGAGCGTGGGCAATCGCTTGATACAGCAACCCTTGCTGAAATGGATGCCGCATGGGATGCGATAAAAAAGCAGCAGTAAATAATGCGAAACGCTGAGTGCGTTTTTTGTGCAGAGAATTACTAACTTTCGCTGGATTGATGGCAGTGCCTTTGCTATAATTTCGCCCCGTCTTGATTCTATATTTTTCCTTTTAATTCCTGATATTCTAGGGTTCGCATGAGTACAAAATTTATCTTCGTTACCGGCGGGGTTGTTTCCTCGTTGGGTAAAGGTATTGCAGCAGCATCGTTGGCAGCTATTTTAGAGGCCCGTGGTTTAAATGTTACCATTTTAAAGCTGGATCCTTATATCAACGTTGACCCAGGCACAATGAGCCCAATTCAACATGGTGAAGTATTTGTCACCGAAGACGGCGCTGAAACCGATCTTGATTTAGGTCACTATGAACGTTTCATCCGTACCAAAATGACAAGCCGTAACAACTTCACACAAGGTCGTGTATATGAAGATGTGCTGCGTCGTGAGCGTCGTGGTGAGTACCTTGGTGCAACAATTCAGGTTATTCCACATATTACCAACGATATTAAGCAACGTGTTTATGACGGTGCTGAAGGCCATGATGTGGCACTCGTTGAAATTGGTGGAACGGTTGGTGATATTGAGTCACAACCATTCTTAGAAGCAATTCGTCAGCTTGGCACAGAGATTGGCCGTGAGCGCGCATTGTTTATTCACTTAACGTTAGTGCCATTCTTAGGCCCTGCGGGTGAAGTGAAAACCAAACCAACACAGCATTCTGTTAAAGAGTTACGCTCGATTGGTATTCAACCAGATATTCTTATCTGTCGTTCAGATCGTAAATTACCAAATAACGAACGTGCAAAGATTGCTCTTTTCACTAACGTTGAAGAAAAAGCGGTTATTTCATTACCAGATGTAGACAGCATTTATAAAATTCCTGCGCTATTAAAATCGCAAGAGCTTGATAACTTTGTATGTCGTCGCTTCCATCTTGATTGCCCTGAAGCTGATTTAGTTGAGTGGGAACAAGTGTTATACCAAGAGTCAAACCCAACGGGTGAAGTGACTATCGGTATGGTTGGTAAATACATTGAACTACCTGATGCCTATAAATCTGTAAACGAAGCACTTAAACATGCAGGTCTTAAAAATCGTTTAACAGTAAATATTCAATATGTTGATTCACAAGATGTTGAAAGTAAAGGTACTGAGTTACTAGCTAACCTTGATGCTATTTTAGTTCCTGGTGGTTTTGGTGGTCGCGGTGTTGAAGGTAAAATTTTAGCGGCAAAATATGCCCGTGAAAATAAAGTACCTTACCTTGGTATCTGTTTAGGTATGCAAGTTGCGCTAATTGAGTATGCACGTAATGTTGCAGGCTTATTAGATGCAAACTCAACCGAGTTTAATGCTAACTCGTCAAGCCCTGTGGTTGGTTTGATCACCGAATGGTTAGATGCGGAAGGCAACATTGAAACACGTAGCGAAAAATCTGATTTAGGTGGCACTATGCGTTTAGGCGCACAAAAATGTCATTTAACACCAGGCTCAAAAGTACGTGAAGTATATGGTAGTGATGAGATTGTTGAACGTCATCGTCATCGTTACGAAGTAAACAATAATTTTGTTGAACAGCTTGAAAAAGCTGGCTTGAGTTTCACTGGTTTATCGGAAGATAAGAAGCTAGTTGAAATCATCGAGAATAAAGATCACCCGTGGTTTATTGCGGCTCAATTCCACCCGGAATTCACCTCAACACCGCGTGATGGTCATCCGCTATTTGAAGGGTTTGTTGCCGCTGCGCATATTCATCAAAAAGCGTCATCGTAATATGAATAAGCCGTGCACTATGCACGGCTTATTTGTTTTTAAAGCCGACGGCATTAAGGAAAATTAATAAAGTCGGAGTAGACTCACCATTTTGGGAAAAGAGGAATCAAGATGTCAAATATCGTAAAAGTGATCGGTCGCGAAATTATGGATTCGCGTGGTAACCCAACTGTAGAAGCTGATGTTCATTTAGCTGACGGTTCATGGGGCCGCGCTGCTGCACCATCAGGTGCATCAACAGGTACTCGCGAAGCACTAGAATTACGTGATGGTGATAAAGCACGTTACTTAGGTAAAGGTGTATTAAAAGCGGTTGGTTTTATTAATAATGAAATCGCGACAGCCTTAGCTGGCCAAAATGCACTAGAGCAAAGCACTGTTGACCAAGTAATGCTAGATTTAGATGGTACCGAAAATAAAGAAAAACTAGGTGCAAATGCAATCTTAGCAGTGTCATTAGCAACTGCAAAAGCTGCTGCACAATCTAAAAAAGTAGAGCTTTATGAGCACATTGCTGACTTAAACGGTACACCAGGTGTTTATTCTATGCCGTTACCAATGATGAACATCATCAATGGTGGTGAGCATGCTGATAACTCAGTTGATATTCAAGAATTCATGATCCAGCCAGTTGGCGCTGCCAACTTCCGTGAAGCGCTTCGCATGGGTGCAGAAATATTCCACAGCCTTGCCAAAGTACTTAAAGCTGATGGTCATTCAACCGCAGTGGGTGATGAAGGTGGTTTTGCACCAAACCTTGCCTCTAACGAAGCGGCACTTGCAGCAATTAAAGTTGCTGTTGCTAATGCAGGCTACGAGTTAGGCAAAGACATTACTCTAGCACTTGATTGTGCTGCGTCTGAGTTTTACGACAAAGAAGCAAATATCTACGACCTTAAAGGCGAAGGTAAAAAATTCACGTCAGAAGAGTTTAACTACTTCTTAAAAGATCTAACTGAACAGTACCCAATCGTGTCTATCGAAGATGGCCTTGATGAGTCTGATTGGGACGGCTTTGCACACCAAACAAAATTACTTGGCGATAAGATCCAATTAGTTGGTGACGATTTATTCGTTACAAACACTAAGATCTTAAAGCGTGGTATCGACAACGGTATTGCTAACTCAATCTTAATCAAGTTTAACCAAATTGGTTCACTAACTGAAACGTTAGCTGCAATCAAAATGGCTAAAGACGCTGGTTTCACTGCTGTTATTTCTCATCGCTCAGGCGAAACTGAAGATTCAACGATTGCTGATTTAGCAGTGGGTACTGCAGCTGGTCAAATCAAAACAGGTTCATTGAGCCGTTCTGATCGTGTAGCTAAGTACAACCAATTGCTACGTATTGAAGAGCAATTAGGCGCTAAAGCACCTTTTAATGGTCTTAAAGAAGTTAAAGGTCAGTAATTCTTTTATAAGAAGCTGATTTAAACTTTTGAAAAATCCTCGCAAATGCGGGGATTTTTTTGTTTTATTAGATGATATTTTATGCAATAAGGTTGTAGGTGTGTAAAGTTTAAATTTAATAGGGGTTTAAGGTTCTTTTTTTGTTGTTTAATTGTTATTTTATTGGTGTAAAAAATAACAGTTAGCAGATTATGAAAAATAACAAGATTACTCATCTACTTAATGCAAAGTATCATGGTGAGCTCCCACCACAACAAAGAATTTTAGATTTTGCTCTTACAGATTCCGAATTTGTCTATCATTGGTTATGTCATGTTGTGTCATGCTCAAGCTGTCCACAAGAACTCGCAATTGTTTTGTGTTTAGCTAAGCACCATGAAATTAAAGCGCTTCAGATATTGACTCATTTTTGGCCAAAGAGAATAGTTAACCATGATACAGTTGATAGTTTTGCAAAGCATTTATCGAGTATGCCTAATGTTATAAGGCAATATGCAGAACCTGATTTGATAAATTTGTGGTCTAGCTTAATTATCCCAGCAGTGCCTCAATCTAGTGGGCAATCAACACCCGTGACGATAATAGAAAGTATGCTAACGGAAGAATTGGCCAACGAGATAATTAAGTTTGCTGCGAAGAGTTTAAGTTTAGCTGCTGTCTATGCAGAGGCATCTACTAGACAGAGAGTTGCAGATATTAGGGATAACGAGCAACTTATAACGCAATTACCTGTAGATGATATTTCGGTTGCTATACTACAGCGCCTCATGTGCTCTGATGACTATACTGATTTAGCTTATGCTGAACCTATGGTGGTTTACCGTTATGTTAAAGGCCAACAATATAAGTGGCACTATGATTTTATAACTCCCTCAAACGAAGATGCTAAAAATGAGCTAAATTTTTTCGGGCAAAGGCAACGTACACGTATTATTAATTTAAATGAGGGGTTTGGCGGCGGAGAAACGGCCTTTAAAGATTGGAATATAAGCGTAAAAGCTAAACAAGGGCAAATTATTAAGTTCAATAATATGTTTGATAATAAAGTGGACAAAAAGTCAGTACATAGCGGTAAACCAGTGTTATCGGGGGAAAAATGGATATGTACGCTGTGGATGCGAGAGAAGCCATTTTGGCTACGCGCATCTATATGGCATAAAGATTAACATTTAACGGATGATCACAGCTGAAATTGCTGCTTCAAAATCTGCCCTGTAAAGCTGGTTTTTAAATAAAAACCACGGGGTAGGGTTTTAATAATTTGCCCGTTTGGACCGATTGCATCGGTGACTATTCTGCTGTTAGCTGCTTTTGGGCGAATTTGCATCGCATCCCCTAAATGCCCTGAGATCTCATCAATACGTCCCAGTGCAATCAACTCCATTTGCTCTTCCCAGTCTCGCTGTAACTGCGCATCTTGCTCAGCGGAGGGTTGCCATAAAAAGCCACTGCCAATGGTCCTATCAAATGGCACAATGTCTCGCTCGCCTAGAATGGGTAGCCACAAGACATGATTGAGTTTTTTACGCACATTACTTTGCTGCCATGTCATACCTGTGACATTCAATAACGGTGTCACAGACACAAAAGTGGTCTCTAATGGTTTGCCTTTATATGAGATTGGTAACGTTTTAAGTTCAATCCCGAGCTCTTCAAAATCAGGGGTTGGTTTGGAACCTGCCGTTGCACCTAATGCATATTCAATCAATTGTCCCGTCCAGCCTTTTTCCTTTAATAAATGCTCAGGTGTTTTAAACTGATAATGACTTGCTAATTGGCCTAATGTCAGCCCTGAAATGTTGCTAACACGTTGCATTAATTCATTGATTGAATGTGGTTTTATCGGTTTCATAGCGAGTTATTTGGTTGTATAAATTCACTACTCATGATAGCAAAAGAGTTTAACCGTGGATATCTTTGCGTTTGGGTGTTTTTTGTTCAGTGATAGTTTGCTGTGTTTTTAGGCAAGGTGAAACTTGCTGACTTTAAGCTTAATGTATTGAATTTAATGGTTTTTAACTGTTAAATTTGCAAAGCCTTTAAGCTGTGTTGAAAACTTGTTGGGATAAATACATAACTATGAACAATGTTATCCACAGAAACTGTGGAAAAGGCAAGTTATTGGATCTGTTATTGTGGATTTGTTTGCAAAATGAGCTGTATAAACTAAAGTTATGCACAAGCTGTGAGTAAGATGCGTAAAACTCTGAATATTGTTTGCCGTATTGCAGGTAATGTGGAACAATCATTAAAAATCGACTTACAAATGAGGCACTAAGGTGATTGATGCCGAAGGTTTTCGTGCCAATGTCGGAATTGTAATTTGCAATAATCAGGGACAGGTCTTTTGGGCCAGACGTTATGGTCAGCATTCTTGGCAGTTTCCTCAAGGTGGTGTTGATAGTGGCGAAACAGCAGAGCAGACCATGTTTCGTGAATTACACGAAGAAGTCGGCTTGCGTCCTGAAGATGTAGAAATTGTCGCAAGTTCAAAACATTGGTTACGTTATAAATTGCCCAAGCGTTTGATCCGCCGAGACTCCAGTCCGGTGTGTATTGGGCAAAAGCAAAAATGGTTTTTATTGAAACTGCGTTGTAAAGACGAAGACGTCAACTTACTAAAAACACATCATCCGGAATTTGATGATTGGCGGTGGGTAAGTTATTGGTATCCGGTAAGGCAAGTTGTATCGTTTAAACGCGATGTTTATCGCCGTGTTATGAAAGAATTCGCACCCTTTGCGATGCCTTTTAATAAACGTGAACAGTCCAAAGATACTTGGCGCCATAAAGGTAAATAATATAAAGGAGCAGTATTATGCTGGCTACACTCAGAGCTATTGCCGAGTCCGTTTCGCAACAAGCGAGTTTGGATAGTGCGCTAGCATGTTTTGTTGAAATGGTGAAAGATGCCATGAAAACTGAGTGCTGCTCCATTTATTTTGCTGATTACAGTCAAGATAATTTTGTATTAATGGCAACCAGAGGGCTTAATCCCGCAGCCGTGGGTAAGTTTAGAATCGGTTTTACCGAAGGTTTAGTTGGCTTAGTAGCACAACGAGAAGAACCTATTAATATTGCCTTTGCCAAGTCTCACCCCCGTTTTAAACTCTCTCCTGAAGTGGACGAAGAAGGCTTCAACGCATTTTTGTCTGTGCCTGTAGTTCATCAAAAAAAAGTACTGGGCGTTATTGTTGTACAACAGAAAATTGCCCGTGTATTTAGTCAAGATGAAGAGTCTTTTTTAATTACGTTATCTGCGCAACTAGCGTCGCAATTAGCCCATGCAGAAATCAAAGAAGTTCTTCGCCAAGATGAGTTTTCTCATCAGACCTCGGTGCTAAAAGGGGTTTCTAGCGCGCCAGGAATTGCGATAGGGCAGGCGTTTGTTATTCTGCCGAAACTTGACTTTAAATCGATAGAATTAAAAAAAGACGATAACTGTATTGAGCAACGCCGCTTATTTACTCAAGCTGTTGCTGCAACCCGCAAAGAATTTAACACCTTGTCGATGACTCTTAGCGATTCCATCCCTAAAGAAGCGTTGGCAGTATTTGAGGTGTATCAGCAACTACTGGATGCAAAAAGTTTAGGGCAGAATGTTGAAGCACAGCTGCAAGAGGGCTGGTGTGCAAAAAGTGCATTGAAAATAGTGATCGAACGATTGATCTCCCAATTCAATGCCATGCAGGATCCTTATATCAAAGAGCGTGCGGTTGATGTTAAAGATATCGGCCTGCGCGTACTGCATCACCTCGTAAATACTGAACACGCAGTAAAAAGTTATCCTAAAGATACAGTACTGATCGCTAATACTTTAACCCCAGCCATGCTTGCAGAAGTGCCTAAAGGCCATTTAGTTGGCGTGGTGAGTGTTAACGGTGCGGCAAATAGTCATGCGTCAATTTTAACCCGTGCCATGGGGATCCCTGCAATTTGGGGTATTGAAGATTTACCGTTATTGCAGTTTGATGGTAAACCAATGATTTTAGATGCATACGCAGGGCGATTATATATTTCGCCTTCGCAAATGCTACAAGATGAGTATTTACAATTACAGCACCAAGAAAGTCTATTAAACGACAAGTTTGTGGCTGAGCAAGAATGCGATGCAGTGACATTAGATGGCGAGCATATTAGCTTGTTGCTCAATGCTGGTTTGGAACTCAATACTGAAAAAGCTAACACCAAAGTCTGTGATGGCGTTGGCTTATACCGAACTGAAGCCTGGTTTATGCAAAAAGGCCAGTTTCCATCACAAATAGAACAAGAGAATTGGTATCGCGAAGTATTAGCCAGTTATCATCCAGAACCTGTAGTGATGCGTACGCTTGATATTGGTGGTGATAAAGCACTTGATTACTTTGATATTACTGAAGAAAACCCATTTTTAGGCTGGCGGGGTATTCGTGTCACATTGGACCACCCAGAGATCTTTTTAGATCAGCTCAAAGCCATGGTTAGAGCAAATATTGGTTTAGGTAATTTAAAAATTATGCTGCCAATGATAAGCGGTACCGAAGAGGTTGATGAATCTTTAGCGTTGTTAGAGCAAGCCTATTTTGAACTGGAAGAAAAATACCCAGAGCAAGCCATTGAACGCCCAGAGATTGGCGTAATGTTAGAAGTCCCTTCAAGTGTATTTATGCTCCCTGAATGGTCTAAAAAAGTAGATTTTTGTTCTGTGGGTAGTAACGATTTGACGCAATACTTACTTGCCGTCGATCGTTCTAATGCGCGTGTTGCTGATTTATTTAATCCCTATCATCCTGCGGTATTAAGAGTACTGCAAAAAGTTGCAAAAGAGTGTCAGCAATATGAAATGTCCTTTAGTTTATGTGGTGAATTAGGTGGCGATCCTGAAGGTGCAATACTGCTGATTGCGATGGGTTATCGACGCTTGAGTATGAACTATTCATCATTAAGTAAAGTTAAATGGGTATTAAGACGTTTAAAAGCCAGCGATATGGAAGCATTACTGGCGGAGTGTTTAGCACAATCTACTGCAAAACAAGTGCTTAGGTTAACGCGTAATTTTATGATTGAGCATCAACTTGGTGAATTATTTTATACCCCAAATCAGGCTTCTTAGTAGCCTAAACGAGTGCTGTAAAGATTCGATATAATCGATTAGTATATGCATATAATAAATTCAATTTTATAAGAGTGTACGATGCATGATTTAGTTATCCTGATTATCAGCTGCGCGCTATTAGGTTGTGTGGTTGGTTTTTTAGCTGGGTTATTAGGCATTGGCGGCGGATTAATTATTGTGCCAGTACTGAGTTCATTATTAGTGCATTTTAATGTTGTTGCGGTTGATCATGTACTGGTTATTGCTATTGCTACCTCGCTTGCCTCTATTTTATTCACTTCAACGTCATCTGCATTAGCGCACCATAAGAATCAAAATGTGCCATGGGAAATTGCGCCTTGGGTTATGTCTGGCGTTGGACTTGGTGCTCTGATCAGTGGTTTTGCCGCGAGTTTAATTCCAGAACAGTTATTACGCATCGTTTTTGCTGTTAGTGTGGTGTTTATTGCTGCTCGTATGGTGTTGTCTGCTCGTAATAAACCTGTCGCGGTCAAACCTATGCCAAGAGGCCCAATTATTGGCGCTATTAGTGCAGTGATGGGCGGATTATCAGGTTTGATTGGTATTGGTGGCGGCGCATTGATTGTGCCGCTACTACATTATTTTTCAGTTGATATTAAAAAAGCCATAGGCTGCGCGGCAGCATGTGGCATTGTGATTGCGTTATTTGGCTCTGTGGGGTATATCAGCGCTGGTTGGCAAGTAACCGATTTACAACATGGCTTTGCAGGTTTTGTGTATTTACCAGCATTATTAGGTATAGTGATAACTTCGTGGTTTATGGCACCAATTGGAGCCAAAGCAACGCATTATTTACCTGTTTCAACGATAAAAAAAGTGTTCGCGGTGTTACTGGTTATTATCGCGCTTCAAATGGTTTTTAGTTAAGGTTTAATTTTTATGGCTCTTGAATTTCCAGACATCAATCCGATTATTTTCTCTGTCGGTCCTCTCAGCGTACGTTGGTACGGTTTAATGTATTTAATTGGTTTTGCTTTTGCGATGTGGTGGGCAAATAGGCAAGCGGCTAAACCTAACTCGGGGTGGACAAAAGAAGAGGTCAGTGATTTACTGTTCTACGGTATGTTGGGAGTCATTCTGGGTGGTCGGATTGGCTATGTACTGTTTTATCAATTTAGTTATTTTTTAGAAAATCCACTGTATTTATTTAGAATCGATCAAGGTGGTATGTCTTTCCACGGTGGCACTTTAGGGGTGATAACCGCTATTTGTGTGTTTGCCTGGACACGTAAAAAACAGTTACTTGCAGTGGGGGATTTTGTTGCTCCGCTAGTGCCGGTTGGCCTTTTAGCAGGGCGTATTGGTAACTTTATTAACGGCGAATTATGGGGCAGAACTACCGATGTACCATGGGCTATGGTATTCCCAACTGGTGGTCCACTGGCGCGTCACCCATCACAGTTGTATGAGGCATTTTTAGAAGGCCTAGTGCTGTTTATTATTCTGTATGTGTTTACAAAAAAGCCACGTCCAGCGGGCAGCGTAGGCGGATTATTTTTACTAGGCTACGGGGTATTTAGATTTTGCGTTGAGTACGTACGTGAACCCGATGCGCATTTAGGTTTATTTGGCGGCTTTATTTCAATGGGGCAAATATTGTCATTGCCGATGGTCATCGCAGGCCTAGGTTTGATAATATGGGCGTATAAAAAGCCACAGCCAGCTGTTGCCAGCAAAGCTTAATAAAAGAAGTTAACAATGAAACAATATTTAGAATTATGTCAGCGCATCGTTGATGAAGGCGTATGGGTTGAAAATAAACGTACAGGAACTCGTTGCTTAACGGTTATCAATGCCGAGCTTGAGTATGATGTGGCAAATAATAAGTTCCCAATGATCACTACCCGTAAAAGTTACTACAAGGCGGCGATAGCTGAATTGTTAGGTTATTTACGTGGTTATAGTAGCGCTGCGCAATTTCGTGACATAGGTTGCATGACTTGGGATGCTAATGCCAATGAAAACCAAGCATGGTTAAATAATCCGAACCGCCAAGGTGAGGATGACATGGGCCGAGTATATGGCGTACAAGCTCGTGATTGGCAACGCCCTGATGGCACTGCGTTAGATCAGTTGAAAAAAGTCATTGATAATTTAAAAAATGGTGTGGATGACAGAGGCGAGATCATCACTTTTTATAATCCGGGTGAATTTGAGTTAGGGTGTTTGCGCCCATGTATGCACACGCATACTTTTTCGCTTCTTGGCGATACGCTTTATTTAACCTCGTATCAGCGTAGTTGTGATGTGCCACTTGGTTTGAACTTCAATCAAATTCAATGTTTTGTATTGCTTGCACTGGTCGCGCAGATCACTGGCCACAAAGCAGGTAAGGCCTATCATAAAATCGTTAATGCCCATATTTATGAGAACCAACTGGAATTAATGCGCGATGTGCAGTTACAGCGTGAGCCATTTGCATCACCTACGTTGACGATTAATCCAAATATTAAATCACTCGAAGATATCGAAACGTGGGTCACCCGTGATGACTTTGAGGTAAATGGCTATCAATGCCACGATGCAATTAAATACCCGTTTTCAGTGTAACAATTAATAAGCATCATAGTTTTAAGGAGAGAATAATGAAAGCAGTGATCCCAGTTGCAGGACTTGGCACCCGTATGTTGCCAGCTACTAAAGCTATTCCAAAAGAGATGTTACCGATTGTAGATAAACCCTTGATTCAATATGTAGTTAATGAAGCGGTTGCTGCGGGTATTAAAGAAATTGTATTAGTGACTCACTCTAGTAAAAACTCTATTGAAAACCATTTTGATACCAGCTTTGAGTTAGAAGCAACGCTAGAGAAGCGGGTTAAGCGTCAGTTACTTGCTGAAGTACAAGCTATTTGTCCAAAAGATGTGACAATTATTCACGTTCGCCAAGGTGAAGCAAAAGGGTTAGGGCACGCAATAAACTGCGCTGCGCCGATTATTGGTAACGAACCGTTTGTGGTTATTTTACCAGACGTAATTATTGATGACGTTGAAAGCGATCTTCAAAAAGATAATTTAGCTGAAATGATTACTCGCTTTAATGCAAACGGCGAAAGCCAAATAATGGTTGAGCCTGTGCCTATGCAGGATGTTGATAAGTTTGGTGTGGTCGATTTAGGCGACGTAAAGCTTGAACAAGGGCAAAGCGCAGCGATCCTTAATATGGTTGAAAAACCTCCTGTGCATAGCGCACCATCAAATTTGGCTGTGGTAGGTCGTTATGTGCTAAGTAAAAATATTTGGCCATTACTTGCAAAAACTCCCGCAGGCGCCGGCGACGAAATTCAGTTAACAGACGCAATTGCTATGTTGATGGAAAAAGAATCTGTTGCTGCTTATGCGATAAAAGGGCGTAGTCATGATTGTGGTAGTAAGTTGGGCTATTTAAAAGCTACTATTGAATTTGCACTGCGTCGTGATGAATTTAAAGATGAACTAAGTGATTTTATTAAAACCTTAGTTTAAGCTCATTTATTGAGCCTAACTTATAAAAGTGCCTTAGTGGCACTTTTTTATTGCTTAAAAATCCTGAAACTGGCACTGACTTTGCTTATAATATGGCATTATTTATTTTTGATGCTAACAGATGATGTGTTTTAAAAAGCAAGCTTGGTATACCACAGTGTGGGTTACAGCAACTGTCTGGCTTAGTGGGTGCAGTAGTATTAATGCTAACTCGGTGGAACAGCAGCCTGCATTAATTTCTGATCAACAAGTCAAAGAGTATGTTCAGCAATGGCACTCGCAACAAGAGAGTATTACTCGTTTAGCTGCGATGGAGGAAGACTTGCAACTATTAATAATGGCACTTTCCTCTCAAACTGATATTGCAGAAAACCCAGCGGTGCTTCGCGAAGATAATGTTACGGTGGCTCATTATGCTGAAAAAATACAGACCCCTGATACTGCTAACTCCTCAAAAAATATCGAAAACCGCCCCCAGCCACTGTATAACAATTCACTGCCAGGCGCGCAACTTGGGCTGTATTTAAAACCGCAAAGAGTGAGAACACAAATAACAAAGTTACAGCAGCAATATCCACAGGCATTTAGCCAATTAGATTTTGTAATGACTGAGCGTCAAAATAAAGGTGTTACCATGTATGGGTTACGAGTTGGGCCATTTCAAAATTATACTGAGGCCAATCTATTTTGTTCTTTAGCGCAAAGTTTAGGCCAAAAATGCCTGAGTGCTCCGTTTGTTGGTGAGCCACTTTAACTAAGCCAATTATTTATCTGATTTTTATGTAATTAATCTTAAAGTAATTGTTCTAATTGCCGATAAATCTTATGATAGGGGCTCTTTATGGTAATGCCCCATTTTTATAAGGATTTAATATGAAACGATCTCTTGCTATTATTAGCGCTTTTTCTTTAATTCACTCTTTTCCTACATTAGCGACAAGCGCTGACTTTTCTGCAACAGTTAAAGTACAAAACACTGTTGTTTTAAGTAAGGGGGAAGATCTTAGTTTTGGTACTATACGTGCTGTAGCACAAGCTGATGGCGTCAAATTTGCGACACTGACAATTAACCCCAACCCTAATGCAGCAATTAAAACCACTAAAAATGATGACGGAGATGCTTTAATTTCAGTCATTGAAGAAGGTTCACCTGCTACTTTTACAGTGTCAGATGTAGTACCTAATGCGGCACTTACTATTACTAAACCAGGCACAGGAAGGCTTGAATCTGCATCAAAAGGAGCGGGTGAGCCGCAATTCTCAATTGATGGTTGGAAGTTCTTTATTACTAGTGGACCAAACATAAACACGGCTTATGACGAGACAACGCCAAACTTAATCGCCAGTGAAAAAGGTGAAGTTGAATTTGCTATTGGTGCCACATTGTCTACAGATAACTTAGTAACAACAGTACCTTACAAAGATGTTGAATACACAGGTACTTTCCAAATCGAAGTCGCTTATTAAATCGCTTCTAGTGCGACTTTTACCTTATGCAGTGGCTGTAAGTATTTTAATTTACAGCCCTAACCATTTCGCAAATACCATAGAGCAACAGTCGCTTGATTTTGGCACGTTAGTCATACCAAGTAACAGTAATGTTAGTTCCGTGATAATCAAAGCGAACGGTGACATAAATACTATGGGTAAAATTTATGTACTAGAGAAAGGACGACCTGCTGAGCTATTACTAACCAATTTTCCTGCACATACAGAATTAACTATGCAATTAGTTAATTCTGTAACCTTACAGCACAACGCACAGGGTAGCAGCAGCGCCGATTTTGAAGTACGTCTTAATGGCTTTCCAAAATCTACCATCACTGATGATTTAGGTGAGGCGAAAGTGTTTATTGGCGGCACATTAATAACAAAACCTAGTAGTAAAAGTTATTCAGATGGCGACTACTCCTCAACTACTAACCTAGAAATTTCGATTGACTACTAAGGACTGATATGTTCAATAAATTAACAGTGATGTGTGTGCTACTAACAGCATTTTTTAGCCAAATGGCCATGGCAAACTTATTGATTTCACCTACCCGTGTTACTTTTGATGAACGCCAGCGTAGTGCTAAAGTCACGGTGATCAATAATTCTGATGAACAACGTACGTATCGAGTAGTTTGGAGTGAAAAACAAGCTTTACCAGGTGGGGGTTATAATAATTTAGCGCAAGTGACCGAAAACAGTTTATCGCCAATGACACGTTTATCCCCTAAGCAAGTGACCTTAGCAGCAGGTGAAAAACAAACCGTTAAAATTGCAATTCGAAAGCCAAAAGATTTGCAGCAAGGCGAATACCGCTCGCACTTATTATTTCAAGCTCTACCTAACGAAAATAAAGAGCAAAAATCAGGAATACAGATCAACATGATTATGAGCTTTAGTATTCCCGTTGTTTACCGTGAGCAGCCAGAACAACCTAATGTTACGATCACTCAGGCAAAGATTATAAAAAATGCCAATCAGACCAAGCCAAAAATTCAAGTTCAACTGCAACGACATAACAACTTTAGTAGTTATGGAAAACTCAGCGCTTATATAAAAACAGCATCAGGCGAGAATGAGAAAGTGGCTGAAATTAGCAATTTAAGCCTGTATCCAGAAGTTGATACTACCATTGCAACACTGAGCCTATTTAAAGATAAACAGCTGCCAACACAGGGCAGTATTTTCCTAGATTATCAAGGTGCTGAAGAATATAAAGGGGTTGATTTTGCTTCATACACACTCGCTATTGGGAAATAATCTTAAGCGTTATTAAGCGAATAAAGTGATCCGTATATTTACTCTTGGGCTTTTATTTTTAAGCTCAATGAGTTTTGCTAGTGCTGTGCAAACTGCTGATGTGTTGCGCACACTTAAAGCTATTCAAACTAAATTAAATCAACCGCACCCGAAAGTGAGTGCACAGCAGCCCGTTATAGCCGAACACAGGCAACCTGCAGCACAGCGCATTGCCGCCGGTGAATTTTTACTCTTTTCGCTGCACTTAAACGGTGAATATCTTGGTGAAGCATTTGCGATTAAAAGCGAACAAGGTGTGTTATTGGGGTTATCGGGTTTAGTCGAAATATTACAACTGGCTATTAATGTTGATATTGCAAATGGCACCGCTTCAGGTTGGTTTATCAATGAAGCAAACTTATTTACACTAAATGCTACTGAACCTAAACAATTAATTTTTAATAATCAAGTCGTTACGCTATCTTCGCAGCAACTACTAATTGATGATGATATTTATATTGATGCGGCCGTTTTACAGCGCGCCTTCTCAGTTGCTATTATCCCTGATTATGCGAATTTAACGCTAGAGCTTACAACGGAGCAATTGTTTCCTGTTGCTGCGCAACAACAAAGGCAAAAGCGTTTGTTTAACAACCAGCGTAAAGGGGATAACCAACCTACACAACCTTGGAAGGCTAGTCCCTATCAGGCGGTTTCAATGCCAGTGGCTGATTTACAGCTAAATTATCGTCGTGATAATGATAGCAGCCGTACAAGTTATTCATTATTAGGCGCACAAGATTTTGCGTACCTTTCAGCAGAATATTTTTTAGCAGGACGTGAACAAGATTTACTGACTGACTCTCGGCTGACATTCTCTAAACAAGATGTTAATAACAGCTTACTCGGTGTTTTTGCAGCCAGCGAGTTGGAGTTTGGTGATATCACTGCAACGCAAGTAGGTAGTCGTTATAACGGTCAATATGGCCGTGGTTTTAAGTTTTCAAATTATCAGTTAGATCGCAAAATAGATAACAATCGGATTAATCTCACAGGCGCTATCCAGCCTGGTTGGGATGTTGAGCTTTATCGTAATGGCATTTTAATTGAACAACAGTTAAGCCTTGCATATGGCCGTTATATATTCGATAGTATTGATTTACTGTATGGTGAAAATAACTTTGAGTTGATCTTTTATGGTCCTCAAGGGCAAGTTGAACGCAAAACAGAATATTACTTTATTGACGGTAATCAATTGGCGCAAGGAGAAGCTGCATACGAAATATCAGTATCAGAGCAAGGTAAACGATTACTAGGAAGTGAAAGTAATTCACAACAAAGTGGCTGGTTAGCGGCAGGGCGATACGAACGTGGTTTGACTGATAATATCGCGATTTACACCGGGGCTATGGCGCAAAAGCGTGAGGACGATGAATTTTATCAATTTGCTTTTGGCACTAATATCAACTTGTTTGAAAGAATGTTGATTAATTTAGACTACGAGCAAAATAACCAACAACAAAATGAATTAGAACTCACAGCAAGAACCCAACTGGCCGATCAATCACTGCTGTTTACCGTTACAGATCGCTCGGATCAACAGCAAGACTTGCAAAGTTATCAATTCGATATGTCGGGTGAGTTGATGCAAAATCGTTATGGTCGTCTTAATTATCAAAACAACTTTTTATTGCAGCATTCAAGCTCAGGTCGCGACCTACAACAAGCTTATAATCGTTTTAATTATAGTTACTCAGGCTTCTCTGTGAACAACCTATTGCAATGGCAAAATGTAAATGAGCAAAGCAAAGTATATGGGGCAACCCGTGTGCAAGGACGAATAGGGCGTTTATATAGCCGTTTTGGTTTTGATTATTTATTATCGCCAGACAGTGATATTTTAAGTTACCAAGCTGAATTTAATCGCAGTATTACTGCAAAGTTACAAGCCGAGCTCACACTTAAAAATACCCTAAATGAGAATATCCAATCAGCGGACTTGGGCCTTAATTGGCAAAATGATGATTTTAATTTAAGCAGCACCATTAACTACGACAGTAATGATAATTGGCTTTTTAGTTTATATAGCCGTTTTAGTTTTGGTTATGACGCTGAAAATAACCGCGCCTTTATGTCAAACCGCAGTCTAACCAGTACCGGTAGTCTACTGGTTAAAGTATTTTTAGATCAAAATAACAACGGCATTATGGATCCTGACGAGCAAGGTGTTGCAGGTATAAAAGTAAAAGGGCTGCAAAATTATCGCCAAGCAATAACCGATGAAAATGGCATTGCATTGTTAACCTCAATGCCAGCTAATCGCACCACAGATATTGTGCTCGATAGAGACAGCTTCCCCGATCCGTTTTTTGTGCCTGCCAATGAGGGCTTTTCAATCACGCCAAGAGCAGGATTTATTGAATACATGGATTACCCGCTAAATAACGCCAGCGAAATTGAAGGGGTGGTGTATCAGCAGCAAGGCGATCACACTTATGTGCAGCCTTATGCAAAAATAACCTTGTTAGATCAAAACGATAAAGAAGTTGCCAACACCCAAGCGGCTTATGATGGCTATTATTTGTTTACCGACCTACGGCCAGGGCAGTATCGGGCTGTGGTTGACGATAGCTTTAAAGAACGTAAAGCATTAAAAAACACCCAGCAAGTAACAGTTGATTTATCAGCAAAAGGGGATGTGTTGGTTGGGGTTGATTTTACTTTAAAATCACTTGAAGAATTGTCGGGTACTATTGTGAATGCGGGGAATTTTTCATCGTTAATGATGTTAAAGGCATACTTACGTTTGATAAGCCCACGCTTAAAATTACAACAGCAAGACGTGTTTTATATTCATGACCAACAGCAAAGTAAGTACATACTCGCTTTAGCATACGCTAAGCAAGCACAGCCTGAATTTACGGATCTTTGTCAGTCATTAATAAAACAAAGATTGAAGTGTGATATTGAACAACGAACAATACTTCATTAAAGGAATAGCAATGAATATCAAACAATCGTTTAGTGTAATGCAATCAGCCGTATTAATAATGAGTTTAATTATATTATCTGGCTGTATCAGCACGACGGATAGCGCGCAAAAAAGTACCAGCAGTACAGCTGAAACTAATCATGAAACCTATGTGCAGATCACGCAACAAGAGCTACAACAGTTACAAACTAGCTCTGCACAGTGGCAAGCGATTAAACCCGATCTCGAACGGTTATTACTGATTGAAAGTGATTTGAATTTATTGATAGCACAGTTAACCGCGATAGCAAATGATGACGAGAACACAGGTAAGAAGAGCCATTCATCTGCTGCCTTGGCATCACAGCAAGTACCGTTAGATAGACCTGCGCAATCTATAGCAACACAGTCAAACATAACTAACAACGCGCTTTTTGCGCTGCAAATTATTGCGGTCACTCAACAATCGCAATTAGCTCCAAGCTGGCAAACAATTCAACAAAAAGTACCGAGTTTATTGTCAGATAAATTTACCACCAATGTCGAAACTGCTCAGGTAAAAGGCATGACTTATTACCGCTTAAAAATCGGGGCATACCAATATCAAAAAAACGCCCAAGCTGATTGTGATAAATTAAAGCTACAACAGCTCAACTGCATGGTGACTCACTACACAGATAACCCAATAAAATTATAAATAGGCATAATACTTGCTTTGTTATTGCCATGTTTAGTGAGGATGGCAATTATGCGCCTTTTGTTATGTTTATTATTGCTGAGTCTAACTGCGTGTAGTTTAACGCAAGAAAAACCGCCAGCACCAAGTACCAATGCCCCAAAAGCAACAATGGCACCTTATACTGTGCATCAGTATGTGAGCGACTTGAGTAGTCAATTGAGCCATGTGCAAGGGCCGTTTAAAAGCTCTGCACGGATTGCCGTTACTAGCTTTTACTTAGCCAACGCGCTAGATAGTGAGCTGGCACAAGGGCAGGGCGCTGGGCTGAGTCAGCAAATTCAAGAAAGCTTACTTACTCAGTTTACCCAACTTGGCTATAACACTATTGAATATCGCCTTGAAAAACACCTTAATTTAGCCAGCAACGCAGATGGTATATTAAGTCGCGACATTAGCAAATTACGCCAACGTCAGAATATTGACTTTGTTATCACGGGTACCTTAACACGGCAACAACATGCCTATATAGTTAACGCCCGTATGGTAAATACGCAAGATAGCCGCGTTGTATCTGCCGCCAGTACAGAGATCCCCATAAATGTGATGTGGGGCGATGAAAAAATACAACAGCGCGACGGTTATATTTACCGCAGCGAATACTAATTAGGAGCTCTCATGAAACGCTTAATATTAACTTTATGTTTGCCACTGGGTTTTGGTTGCGCGCAAATGATGGAACCGGGCAAAACAGCACAAACTGATAACTCTGCGCAGTTAGAGGGTGATCAAAGAATGGTTGCAGCTCCTGGGCAAAATAATACATTTTATCAAAACAATATTCCAGTGATGAACGATAGCAGCCAAGTCACAGTCCCAACACGTAAAAATATTAATCATTATGTACGTGGCATAATGCAAGATATGGCTGAAAATTTACAATACGTAAATACCAAAACGCCGCTGGCCGTATCAAGCTTTATTTTTTTAGATGATGATTACAACGACGGCACATTGTTAGGTAATCAAATCGCCGAAAGTTTTATGCACGAGCTACACAGTTTTGGTGTACCGGTGATCGACTTTAAAACCACCGACTATATGCGTGTTACTCCCTCTGGCGACTTTGTATTTAGTCGCGATTATTTAGAGCTAAGTAAAGATCAAAACTTCAACTACGTACTGGCGGGCACTATGGTAAATCACCAAGGTGGTGTATTAGTCAATGCCCGAATTATTGGTTTAACAAGTAAGGCAGTAGTTGGCTCTGCACAAGGGTTTATTCCGCAATCCGTTGTTGATGCACTCGACAGTAGCTATCGCACTGATGGCGTAATGCTAAAACAAGTGAGTAAGTGAGGCCAATGATGAGTAAGCTAATCCACAGCGCTAAATTATTAACCGTAGGGGGTGTGATCAGCATTCTCAGCGCATGCAGTATGACCAATAACACGGCTGAGCCTGTACAAAGTACGACTAGCCGATATGACCTTACTCAAATGCTAAAACAAGTACAAATGAATAGTGCCGAGCCACTTGATAACTCAGCGCAGTTTAGTCCTAACAAACACCATAAAACACTGGTTAATTATGTAGAGCAAATGGCGTTAGACTTAGTCGACACAATGCAAACAGAGCTTGATACCTCGATTGCCGTTACTTCATTTGTAGATTTAGATGCCAGCCTTAATAACAGCAGCCAATTAGGCAACCAGTTATCAGAGAGTTTTATTCATCAACTGCAAAAATTTGGTTATGGTATTGTTGACTTTAAAACCACCGACCAAATAACTATGAACCCACGCGGTGACTTTGTATTTTCACGCGATATAGAGCAGTTAGCGGATCAACGCATCGCCAGTCATGTGTTATCAGGCACCTTGATCTACCGCAGCAACGGTGTTGAAGTAAACGCCCGTATTATTGATATCACCAGCAAGCGCGTAGTTGCCAGTAGCAACAAAATACTGCCTTATTACGTACTCAACAACGCCGATATTCACCTACAACGCGCGAGTATTACGTAGCATCGTGATAAAATCAATTAAACTGCTTGAATGTAAATAGGATAAACCGTTATAGGTTCCTAGCACCTAGCACCTAACAACTAGCAACTAGCACCTAGCGCCTAGCGCCTAGAACCTAGAAG